>NZ_JBIWYK010000220.1:0-5272 GCF_044752385.1 Allobosea sp. CER48
GAGCAGGGCAGCAGGCCAGCGAGCTGCCCGGAGACGTTGGGCAACCCGTCGCTACAGCCGTCGCGACAGGCGCGGATCGAGCCGGTCCCGAAGGCCGTCGCCGAGCAGGTTCACCGCAAGCACCACCAGCGCCAGCGCGATCGCCGGGCAGAAGATCGTCCAGGGCGCACGGGCGAGGTAGAGACGGCTCGAGGCGATCATGTTGCCCCAGCTCGGAACCTCCGGCGGCACGCCGGCGCCGAGGAAGGAGAGCGAGGCTTCCACCAGAATGGCCGAGGCGCAAATATAGGTCGCCTGCACGATCAGCGGCGCGATCGTGCTCGGCATGATGTGGCGGAAGAGGATCCGAGGCGTGCCGGCGCCGCAGGCGATCGCAGCTTCGACGAAGGGCAATTGCTTGACGCCGAGCACGATCGAGCGGACGAGCCGCACGACGCGCGGCAGTTCAGGGATCGATATCGCCGCCACCACGATGGCGATGCTGCCCTGGTTGAGCGCGACCATGGCGATCGCCAGCAGGATCGCCGGGATCGCCATCAACCCGTCCATCAAGCGCATGACGATGCCGTCGAACCAGCGGTAATAGCCGGCGAACAGGCCGATCGTCAGGCCGACGAGGACCGAGATCGCCGCGACGCTGAAGCCGACGATCAGCGAGACGCGCGCGCCAAAGACCGTGCGGGCAAAGACATCCTGGCCAAGATGGTCGGTGCCGAACCACATGGCCTCGGACGGCGGCTGGAGGCGCCGCGTCGGCAGCTTCAGCATCGGGTCACCGGCGATCAGGGGCGCGACGACGGCGACGCCGAGGAAGAAGATCAGGATGGCGGCGCCGAGCAGGATCGTCGGATTTCGGCGCGCGAAGCGGCCGATACGTGCGAGCCGGTTGCCGGTGGCCGGAGCGGTGGCGGTCGGAGCGGTGATCGCGGTCATCGGTCGCCCCTCCTCAATGCCGGATACGCGGATCGATGAGCGAATAGGACAGATCGACCGCGAGGTTGATCAGCACATAGACGCCGGAGAAGACCAGGATCACGCCCTGGATGATCGGATAGTCCCGCTTCGAGATCGCATCGACGACGAGGCGTCCGATGCCGGGAATGTTGAACACCGTTTCCGTGATGACGACACCACCGATCAACAGCGCCACGCCGATGCCGATGACGGTGATGATCGGCACGCCGGCATTCTTCAGCGCGTGCTTCATCAGCATGGTGCGCGCCGGGACGCCCTTGGCGTTGGCGGTGCGGATGTAATCCTCCTCGAGCACCTCCTGCATCGAGGCCCGCGTCATCCGCGCGATCAGCGCGATATAGGCGAGGCCGAGCGTCAGCGTCGGCAGGACGAGATGCAGGAGCCACGGGCCGATGCCCTCGAAGATCGAGCGGTAGCCCTGCACCGGCAGCCAGCGCAGTTCGATGGCGAAGATGTAGATCAGCCCGTATCCGACGACGAAAGCCGGCATCGAGAAGCCGAGCACCGAAAAGCCCATCAGCAGCCGGTCGACCGGGCGCCCTGCCTTCCAGGCAGCGAGAACGCCGAGGGTGACCGCGACGGTCACGGCAAAGAGCATCGTCAGCACCGCCAGCGACAGCGTCGGCTCGAGGCGCTGGAGCATCAGCGTCGAGACGGGGGTGCTGGAGAAGATCGAGACGCCGAGATCGCCCTGGATCACGCGCAGCGCCCAGCGCCCGAACTGGACAAGCAGCGGATCGTCGAGGCCGAGCCTCTGGCGGATGGCGACGATCTGCTGCGGCGTCGCGTAGTCGCCGGCGATGATCGCGGCCGGATCGCCCGCTGAAAAGTGCAGCAGCAAGAAGACGAAGATGCCGACCAGCGTCATGACCAGAAGGGTCGATGCCAGACGTTGTACGAGATAGCTTAGCATGGGTCCGCTCGTCCTCCTCGGGCAGGGTCGTTGCGTGTGCCGGCCTGCGCGGACCGATGGCCGCAGCCGGCCGGTCGCTTGCGAAAGACGAAGCCGTGGCCGGGGCCCGCCGCCGCAGGCGGGCCCCGGATGTCAGGCGCAGGATGCGGCGGTGCTTTCAGCCCTTCTTCACGTTCCAGAACGGAATCAGCTCTGGCATGCCGATCAGTCCCGTCAGGTTGCGCAGGGCCGCCGGCTGGAACCACTGGCCGAAATAGGCATGCGGCACGAAATCCCAGGCGTTCTGCTGGATGTCGCGGGCGATCTGCTTACGCTCGGTATCGGTCTGGGCGCCTGCCCATTTGTCGCGTAGCTGCTCGTGCAGTTCGTTGCTCGGCCAGCCGAACCAGCCCTTTTCGCCATTGGCGGCATGGCCGCTGAGCGAGACGGGATTGCCGAAGGCGTTGACCGAGCCGGAGGTGAAGAACACGTTCCAGCCGCCCTGGTCCGGCGCCGCCTTGACGGCGCGGCGGGTGACGACGGCGCCCCAGTCGGAAGCCTGCAGCGAGACGTTGAAGCCGGCCTGCCGCATCCATTGCGCGATCAGGTTCGCGGCGTTGTTCATATAGGCGATGTTGGTCGCCTGCAGCACAACGACCGGGCGCCCGTCGTAGCCCGACTCCTTCACGAGCTGCTTCGCCTTGTCCATGTTCGGCGCGCTCTTGAACCAGTCGATATTGGCGTCGTTCTCCATCGGCGTGCCCATGCCGAACAGCGAGGAGCAGCCGCGGAAGTACTTCTCGTCGCCGAAGGTCGCCTTCATCACCTCGGTCGGGTGAATCAGGTGCAGCATCGCCTGGCGGGCCTTGACGTTGTTGAACGGCGGGTGGAGCCAGTTGACGCGCGCCCAGCCGAGCTGGCCCTGCTTGTTCAGCACCTCCAGCTTGATGTCCTTCTCGCCGGCGAGCGAGTCGAGCAGGTCGACATTGGGGTACTCGATCATGTCGATCTCGCCGGCCCGGATCGCGGCGATCGCGGTGGCCTCGTCGGCGATGTTCTCGAACACGACCCTGTCGACATTCACGACCTTGCCGCCCGAGGTCATCACCGCCGGTTCCGAGCGCGGCACATAGTTCGGGTTCTTGTCGTAGACGTAGCGCTGGCCCTGGACGACGGCCCCCTCGTTGAACAGGAACGGCCCCGAGCCGATGATCGTGCTGATCTGCTGGTTCGGGTCGGTCCCGGCCTCCTTCTCGCGCATGATGTAGCAGACATTGGTCGCAGCCTTGGCGAGCCATTCGACCACCAGCCCGTAAGGCTCCTTCATCACGATCTGGAAGGTCTTGTCGTCCTTGACCGGGGTGTCGGCGAGGCGCGCCATCATGTGTTGGCCGCCGCCGTCGCGGGCACCCCAGCGCCGGATCGAGGCGACGCAGTCACGCGCCGTGACGGGCGTGCCGTCGGTGAAGCGCAGCCCGTCGCGCAATTCGAACGTGTAGGTCTTGCGGTCGTCCGAGAGCGACCATTTCGAGACCATCTGCGGCTGCGGCTCGAACTTGTCGTTCACGCCGAACAGCGTGTCGTAGACCATGCCGGCGTGGTACGAGGTCATGTTCGCGGTCGTCCAGACCGGATCGAAGACGCGAAGATCGCCGTGCAGGACGGCGCGGAGCGTTCGAGCGGCGGAAGGCGTGGACTGGGCGCGGATCGTGGCCGGAGCGGCGACGAGCGCGCCGGTGGCCAGTCCGCCCTGAACGAAACGTCGGCGTGTCGTGGTCATGTCGTTCTCCTCCTCGTTGCAGTCAGGGCCGCAGGCATTCGCCTTGTCTGGCCCTCATCGGGGCATGCTTCAGTTCTCCTGTTCCATCCGCGCCGTCCGTCAGACGACGAGCCGGCCCGGCGGGAGCGGATCATGCGGCCAAAGCGGCCGGGTGATCTTGCGATAGGGATATTTGCGGACGTCGAGATGCGAGGGCCCGCCGCCATCGGTGTATATCACCTCGCTGGCGATGGGCCCGTAGGCCGCGTGAAAATGGTTGGTGGACTTGACGCTGACGATGCGCTTCTGCGTCGGATCGATGCCGACGCTGGTGAATATCTCGAGCCCCAACGCCTGCGTCCGGTGCGAGAGCAGCGCGACATCGATGCCGTCGATGCGGATGCCGACGGCGTTGCCGATCGGCACCTTCGCCGTGCCGAAGCTCTGCGTGCCGTCGCGGATGGCGCCGAGCACCGTCACCTCGCCATCGACGGGCGTACCCGAGGTCGAGGCGGCCTTGCCGCCGAAGCGCAGCGGGATGGTCGCGCCGACGCCGGCCGTCAGGCAGAACTCGACCGCCACGGGATCCCAGACCGGGCCGACGGCCGCGTCGGTGATCCCGCGCTCGCGCAGCCGATGGATGATGTTGGTGTTGTCGGAGGCAGCGCCGCCGCCGGCATTGTCGGTTGAATCCGCGATGACGCGCGGGCCGTTCGCGGCGCCGCCGAGCGCGCGGTCGAGCGCCTCGTCGAGCGGGGTGACCGGGGGGGCGAACTGCCCCTTGAGCGCGCGGAAGTCCTCGCCGAGCTTCGCGGCCAGCGCATCGCCCTTCGCCTTGTCGTTGTCGGTGACGACGAGGACGCGGGTGCCGATCTCGGGCACGTCGCCCTGCTGGAAGCCATGCGCCAGCGAGACGGAGAGGATGCCGTCCTTGCCTTCGAGAGCACTCATCCGGTCGACGAAGGAACGGCCCGGCTCGCGCGTCGTCGGCACCAGTTCGATCATCCGGCAATCGTAGAGCGACATCACCGGCCTGATCTCGCCCCGGATCGTGCCAAGGATGATCTCGACCAGTTCCTCCGCACGCTCGACGAAGTCGATATGCGGGTATTCCTTGTAGAGGATGATCGCGTCGGCGAGGCGCACGCGCTTCTCGGTCAGGTGACAGTGCGGATCGAGCTCGACGCCGATCGGCACGGATGGGCCGACGATGGCGCGGACATGTTCGAGGATGTCGCCCTCGCAATCGTCATAGCCATGCGCGACCATCGCGCCGTGCAGGCCGAGCAGCACCCCGTCGACCGGCAGCGCGGCCTCGAGCTGCGTCAGGATCTCCTGGCGCATCTCCTCGTAATCGGCCTTCGCGCAGGTCCCGGACGGTTCGGCCCAGAAGCAAGACCCCTCGATCAGCTCAAACCCCTCGCGCTTTGCGCGCTGGCGCGCGACGTAGAGCGGTGCGGTGGTGTGGGTCGCCCGGTCGGGATGCCGACCCGCCGGAAAATAGGCGGAGGCCTCGAAACTGGCGCGGGAGGTCGGGATTGGGGAGAAGGTATTCGTTTCGGTTGCGAGCGAAGCAGCGAACAGGCGCCGGAGGACATCCCGGTCAGTCCGCTATACACGGCGGCCGACCGCGAAGGCCTGCCTTT
>NZ_JBIWYK010000221.1:0-5211 GCF_044752385.1 Allobosea sp. CER48
TCTGGGAGTAGCTGAGCTCGCCCAGTGTCCGCAACTCGAGGCGGAACATCACCGTCCGGGTGTCCTTCGTCGCGCCGGCCTGCCGGTCGGCATAGCTCTGCGAGTAGCTGACGTCGAAGATCGTGCACTCGTCGGTATAGTTGATACCCAGCGAGGTCGAAGCCGTCTGGAACGGACCCGTGTTGGGATAGACCGGGGCCGTGGCCACTGTCGGGGCGGCGAGATAGGCGGTGTAGGCGTTGCGATAGAGCTCGCGGTCGTACTTGTACTTGTCGAGGTCGAACAACACGCCCGCGCGCAGGCGCCAGTTCTCGGCGACCTTGAGCGAACCGTTGAGCGACAGGCCTTCGCGCCGGCGCGGGATGCCGAGGTCGGGCTGCGGCTCGTAGCGGCCGTAGCCGACGGAGGCGGTGACGAGGCCTGTCGAATAGGTCGCCGCAGCGTCGATCCGCTGAGTCTCGAACGTTGTCGAGTTCAGGCGCGCTGCACCGGTGAGGAAGAAGCCCTTGAACGGCGACAGCTGGGCCCGGGTGACGAGATCCGAGCTGTTGGTGTCGAGGCCCGAATTGAGGCCGGTATTGACGAGGTCGCCGGTCGAGAAGGAATTGCGGCCGCCCAGCTGATACGACTGGCCGAAGAGGAAGTTGGCAAAGGCCTCCTGGCCGAAGCGGCCGGTGTAGAGCGCGCCGACATTGGCGCGCGTGCCGCCTTCGACCCGGTCATAGCCCGAGAACTTGCCGCTCCACTCGAACAGGTTATTGGCGTCGAAGACGAGGCTCTGGGCATCCTCGTTCGCGATGCGCAGGCTGTTCGTCTCGTTCGGCCGCGCCACGATCTGGGCGACAGGCTCGATGATATGAGTGCCCCAGCTCGTCTTGGCGACGAACGGGTAGCGGTACATCAGGCCGATCGCCGGCATCACCCGGCCGAAAACCTCGTCGGAAGTGTCGGCGATCGTGGTGACTCGGGAATTGATCACGCCGCTCGTGTCGGGGTTGATCGAGAAGACGTCGGCACGCACCGAGGCGTAGGGCGTCCACATCTGCCCGAGCGGGTCGATGAAGTTCCGCCGCCAGGAAACCTGGGCCGTCGCGCGCGCGACATTGCCGGCCAGGCCGCGAACCAGGCAGGTTTCCTTCTGGTAGACCGCGCAGCCGTCATAGAGCCCGCCATACAGCCCCGTCAGAAGGTAGGTCTTCTGCTGCGGCAGCTCGGAGAAGGCCGCCGTGTCGCGCCACAGATTGGTGACGTTGACGTTGACGTCGATCTCGCCGCCGAGGAAGGAGGGCTTGTGGACGCGCTTGTCGTAGTCGAGCACGGGCAGCACGACCGGCTGCTGTTTTTGCCAGTCCTGATAGTTCAGAGGCTGGAAGTAATAGCCGCGCAGATCGAACCAGGCCGTCGCGCTCTGGCCATTGAGATAGGCGGTCGAGGTCGATTCCTGCAGATAGGTCGCGCTGCTGATAGCCTCGTTGCGGATGCGATAGTTCCGGTAGAACCACCGGTCCGTCGACATTGAGGCGTTCCAGCCGAACGACCAGTTCTGATTGATGAAGAACTTGCCGTTCGTTTCGATCGAGCCGCGGAAATCCTTGTCGCGTGCACCGTATGGGGCAACAAGGAACGCATCGGCATCCTGCTGGAAGATGCCCGATGCGCGGATCGTGTAGGAACCGGTCATCAGGCGATGCCGCCACTCTGCCTGCCCGAGCACGCCCTGGCGGCTGAGGAAGGTCGGGGTGACGGTCAGGTCGTAGTTCGGCGCGAGATTGACGAAATAGGGCAGGCCGACGCCGAAGCCGAGCGCGCCGGTATTGATGAACTTCGGCGACAGGAAGCCTGACTTGCGCTTAACCGTCGAATCCGGGCCCGACATATACGGCAGGTAGGCCAGCGGGACTCCGGCAAACTCCAGCCGCGCATCCTCGTAATAGACCGTCTGCTCGGACTTCTTGTGAATGATCCGCGCGGCGCGAACCTGCCAGAGCGGCGGCTTCTCGGGGTTGTCCTTGCAGGGCTCGCAGGCGGTGTAGATGCCCTTGTCGAAGATGAAGGTCTCGCCGTCCGTCCGCTCCGCGCGCGGAGCGGAGAACCGGGTCCGGTCGGGGTTCACCACGCGCAGCGAATCGATGAAGCCGTCGCGGAAATCGTCGGTGAGGTTGAAGCGGTCGCCGGTGATGACGGTGCCGTTCGTCTCGGTGATGCGCGCGTTGCCGATGGCCGTGACGCGCTTGTTGGCCTGGTCGTAGATGACCTTGTCGGCCTCGATCGTTCGTCCCTGATAGAGAATCTGGACGTTGCCGACGGCTGCCACCGTCTTCTTGTCGTTGTCGTAGACGAGTTCGCGCGCGTCGACGACCATCCGGTCCTGCGGCTTGGCTGCGGCCGCGGCGGCATTGGCCGGCTTGGCGCCAGCAGGCTGATTCTGGGCATAGGCCGGGCTGGCCAGCAGATAGGCCAGGCTGGAGGCGAGCGCGGTCGCCGCAGCAAAGTGCGCTACGCGTTTCACGCCGGAAGCCATCCGCTCAACCTAAAATTAACCATAGGCACAGTACTATTCACCCGTCTTCCTGATGAAGGAGGGCGAGCGCCCCGAGCATTGTTCCCAATGCTGCGGGTAGCCACGCCGCGACGACCGGATTGACGATTCCCGACGATCCGAGTTCCTCCGACAGCTGTGTCGCAACATAGAGCACGAACCCGGCCGCGACGCCACCTATCACCAGCTTGGTCACACCACCAAAACGGAAAAATCTTAAGGAAACGGATGCGGCCACCAGCACCATGGCGATGAGCAACAGCGGCCGCGCCATAAGTGCTTGATAACGCAGCTCATAGGGGGTTGTGTCGAGGCCTGCCCGCTGTGTCCGGTCGATCACGGCCGGCATCGACCAGAACCCCACCGCATCGGGCGGGGTGAAGCTCTGGCGCATCTGTTCCGGCTCCAGTGTCGTTGCGATCACATAGCTCGCGTAGCTCTGTGGCTCTTCCGAGGCGGACGTGGTGCGCGCGTCGCTGAGCTCCCAGCGCCCCGGATGCAGCACGGCCTGGCGCGCGTCGACCCGCTCCTTGAAGGAGCCATCCACGTTGAAGACGAAGAACGTCACCTGGGTGAGGCCGTCCTCGTCGGGCAGGGCGCCCCCGGCGCGGATGATGGCCTGGCCGTCGATGCTGCGCTGCCGCAGCCAGATATCCTGGGCCGCTCCGGTCTTGCCGCTGGCGCGGACGAACAATCGCGTCTCGAGGGCCGTCGCCTTGCGCTTCAGCTCGGCGGCGAGAGGGTTGTAGATCAAGATCGAGGCAAGCCCGATCACGCCTGCAACGGCGGCGGCAGGCTGCAGGAACTGCCAGGCCGAGACGCCGACCGAGCGGGCGACGACCAGCTCGAGCTTCCGGCTGAGCGTCAGCAGCGCGAACATGCCGCCGAACAGGGCGGCGAAGGGGAAGATCTGCTCGGCCACGGCGGGTGCGCGGAACAGGGCGAGCTGCACGATTCGCGGCGTGGTGGCGATCGGAGAATCGCCGGCGCGGCGCATCAGCTCGACGAAGTCCAGCGTGCCGATCAGAAAGAAGAACGTGCCGAAGACACTGAGGATCGCGCGGGCGAAGCGCTTGGTCAGGTAGCGCCCGAAAGTCGTGAACAGCAGCATCAGGCGCGCCGGAAACGGGCCGCAAGATTGGCGAGCGGCTGGGTCAGGGGGGCAGCGAGACGGGCCATCACGGGCCGCAGTCGCTCGCCGTAGAAGATCACCGCGACGGCCAGGAGGATGGCGACGATCGGCAGGATGTAGAGCAGGGCGGCGGCGAAGGGCGAGCGCACGCTCGCCGTCCAGGCGGCATAGGCCGCGATGCGCGTGCCGCCGACGATCATGATCGCGGCCTGGATCGCGAGGGCGCGTCCCTGGCGCGTCGTGCGCGCCTCGCCGATCGCCGCGAACGCGATCAGCATGAACGCGAAGGGATAGAGCGGCGCGGACAGGCGGTTGTGCAGCTCGGCCCGGAATCGGCCTTCCTGGATCTTGTAGTAGCTCTCGTTCGGGTCCTGGTTGATCAGCTGCCAGGTCGAGCGCTCGCGTGGCTTGTAGACCACCTTGTCGCCGTCGCCTTCGCCGGAGCCGCCCGTCGGGTCGCCGGTCAGGGCCGAGAGGTTGAGCGCGTAGCGCTCGAACGAGATGATCGACGTCGTCGAGGTGTTCTTGGTCTCGCGCTGGATGGTGCCCTTCTCCAGCATGAGGAAGCTCTGTCCCTCCGCCTCGACGGTCCGGCCGCGCTCGGCGAGATAGATCGAGGGCTGCGCCGGGTCGCGGCGGTCCTGCATGAAGATGCCGACGAGCGCGTCGCCCGCCTTCTCGCGATAATGGAAGGTCACGCCGGAATCGAGGGAGACGAACTGGCCCTCCTTGACGACGTTGGCGACGAAATCGGCGCGGATCAGGGTGATCAGATCGCGCAGCATGCGGAAGCTCGCCGGCATCACCGAGATCGTCATCCAGGCGACGACGACCGCGGTCAGGACCGTGAGGGCGAAGAAGGGCCTGACGATTCGATGCGGCGCCACGCCGGCGGCGTTCATCACGATCAGCTCGGAATCGCCGTTGAGCTTGTTCAGCGTGTAGAGCGTCGACATGAACAGCGCGACGGGCGCGATGCCGGCGATCAGCGCCGGCAGCGACAGCAGCGTGACCGTCAGGAAGATCACGACGGTCTGGCCCTTGCCGGTGATGAGATCGACCTCGCGCAGCGCCTGCGTGACCCAGATCACCCCTGTCAGGCCGAGCAGCAGCACGACCGCCGCGCCTGCCGCGATCTTGAGGATGTATCGGTCGAGGCGGTTGAAGAGCACGCGTCGCTTCCGGCAGTCGGGAACCCGTGGGATTCCCGAGGTGGTTCGTCGGACACTCCCTATGGTATAGCCGCGTCCACGGCGCAAACGGGAATCGTCTGCCGCCGGCCATCCTGGTGTCCTTCCCACGCACTTGTCGCAAGATTGTGAGCGGATCATGTCGCAGCGCCTGAAGCTCGAGGTCAAAGCCCTGAACGCCGCCGAGGGGCCGGACCTCGTGGTCCTGGTCTCGGATCGGCTGGTGCTGTCGCCGGCCGCCGAAGCGCTGGCGGGGAGCGCGGCGCAGGCGCTGCTGGAGCGGGCCGCGGCAGCCGAGAACTACAAGGGCAAGGCCTATGCCGGCCTGACGGTGCCGGCTCCGGAAGGCA
>NZ_JBIWYK010000222.1:0-5203 GCF_044752385.1 Allobosea sp. CER48
TGGCCGAACGGCTG
Organism: Allobosea sp. CER48; assembly: GCF_044752385.1. NCBI lineage: Bacteria > Pseudomonadati > Pseudomonadota > Alphaproteobacteria > Hyphomicrobiales > Alloboseaceae > Allobosea > Allobosea sp. CER48. The sequence goes on from NZ_JBIWYK010000222.1 coordinate 15, forward strand.
CGTCTGGGCGTCAACATCGATCATGTCGCCACCGTGAGAAATGCGCGCGGCGGGGCCCTGCCCGACCCGGTCCGAGCCGCCCAACTCGCCATCGCGGCCGGTGCCGACGGCATCACGGCCCATCTGCGCGAAGACCGCCGCCACATCCGCGACGCCGACGTCGAGCGTCTCGCGACCGAACTCACGAAGCCCCTCAATTTCGAGATGGCAACGACCGCCGAAATGATCGCCCTGGCGGAGCGGCTGAAGCCGCACGCGGCCTGCCTCGTGCCCGAAAAGCGCGAGGAGCGTACCACCGAAGGCGGGCTGGACGTCGTGCGCCAGGAAGCACAGCTGGCTCCGCGCATCGCGCAACTCAAGGCCGCCGGTTGCCGCGTCTCGCTCTTCATCGAGCCGGATGAGGCACCGATCGCGATGTCCGCCAAGCTCGGCGCGCCCGTCGTCGAACTCCACACCGGCAGCTGGTGCCACGCCGTCGTGGATGGCGACACGACAAAGGCGGAGGCCGAGTTTCGGCGGCTGGCCAACGGCGCGGCCTATGGCGCCAGTCTCGGCCTCGAAGTCCACGCCGGACATGGGCTCGACTACGACACAGCGCGCACGCTCGCAGCCGTCCCGGCCTTCGTCGAATTCAACATCGGCCATTTCCTTATCGGCGAGGCGATCTTCATCGGGCTGGAGGCCGCCATCCGCCGCATGCGGCAGGCGATGGACGAGGGGCGCGGCGCAGGGCACTAAACGCTCCCGCTCCGTCGGAAACCGGTTTCCCCTTTTGGGGCGAATACTCTAAACGCGAGGCATGATCCTCGGCATCGGCTCCGACCTCTGCGACATCCGCCGCATCGAGCGCTCCCTCGAACGCTTCGGCGAGCGCTTCACCCACCGTGTCTTCACCGAAGGCGAGCGGAGAAAATCCGACCGCCGCGCGACGCGGGCGGCCTCCTATGCCCGCCGCTTCGCCGCCAAGGAAGCCTGCTCCAAGGCGCTGGGCACCGGCATGCGGGCCAGCGTGTTCTGGCGCGACATGGAAGTGGTCAACCTGCCGAGCGGCCGCCCGACGATGAGGCTGACGGGCGGCGCGCTGGAACAGGTGAAGGCGATGACCCCGCCCGGCTTCGAGGCGTTCGTCCATGTCTCGCTGACGGACGACCCGCCGCTGGCGCAGGCCTTTGTTGTCATCGAGGCGCGCCCGATCAGCGGCTGAGGCTTCGGCCGTACGCCTCTCCCGCAATGGAAAAGCCGGCGCAAACCGCGCCGGCTTTCGTTGGTTGTCCTGACGGAGATCGCGACCGATCCCGCGGCAGGTCACCGACCGGTGACAGCCTCTTCCGGCCCGTCGCCGAGCCAGCGATAGATGACGCCGCCAAGCACGCCGCCGATCAGCGGAGCGACCCAGAAGAGCCAGAGCTGCTGGATCGCCCAGCCGCCGACGAACAGGGCCGGACCGGTGCTGCGCGCCGGGTTCACCGAGGTGTTCGTCACGGGGATGCTGACCAGATGGATCAGGCACAGGCCGAGGCCGATAGCCAGCGGCGCGAAACCCGCCGGAGCCTTGCCGTGCGTCGCCCCCATGATGATGAACAGGAACATCATCGTCATGACGACCTCCATGAGGAAGGCCGAAACGAGGTTGTACTTGCCCGGCGAATGCTCGCCATAGCCGTTCGAAGCAAAGCCGCCGGCAAGGTCGAAGCCCGGTGCTCCACGGGCGATGACGTAGAGGACGCCTGCCGCGACGATCGCCCCGACGACCTGGGCCACGATGTAGGGAACAACTTGCCCACCCGGGAACCGCCCGCCTGCCGCGAGGCCGACGGTCACCGCCGGATTGAGATGGCAGCCTGAAATATGGCCGATCGCATACGCCATCGTCACGACAGTGAGGCCGAAGGCGAGCGAAACGCCCAGCAACCCGATACCGACATTCGGAAATCCTGCAGCGATGACCGCGCTGCCGCAACCTGCAAACGTCAACCAGAACGTACCTATGGCTTCGGCGACATATTTCTTCGTGCTCATGGTGATTCCCCCAGAGTCAGAAACGGGGGAATGCTGTTCGTCAAACACGATGTCGTCAACGCATGGAAACGCGTATTCGACCCGCGATTTCGGCCTTTCTCCCGCCCTTTTCTTGCATTCGAATTATTCTCAGCATGTATTCGCCATCCGGCGGCGTCATCCCCCCTGACTGCTGTTGCGCGTTGTCGCAGAGGCGATAGTCGGCTAGACCGCGCGCTGGATCGCAGTCCCAGGAGCGCCCGCGTGGCCAACGAAGTCGAAAGCAAGAACAAGGCAGCCAAGGAAGAAGGCGGCGTCTTCGAGACGATCAAGGTTGTCGTCCAGGCGCTTCTGATCGCGCTGGTGATCCGCACCCTGCTGTTCCAGCCCTTCAACATCCCGTCGGGCTCGCTGATCCCGACGCTGCTGATCGGCGACTACCTGTTCGTGTCGAAATACACCTATGGCTACTCCAAGCACTCGATCCCGTTCAGCCCGCCGCTGTTCTCCGGGCGCGTATGGGCGGCCGAGCCGAAGCGCGGCGACATCGCGGTCTTCAAGCTGCCGACCGACAACTCGACCGACTACATCAAGCGCGTCATCGGGCTGCCGGGCGACCGCATCCAGATGATCGACGGCATCCTGCATATCAACAACCAGCCGGTTAAGCGCGAGCGCATCGCCGATTACACCACCAGCGACAACTGGGGCCGCAGCGTCCCGGTGATCCGTTATCGCGAGACCCTGCCCAACGGCGTCAGCCACGAGATCATCGAGCGCGAGGGCGATACCGGCACCTTCGACAACACCCAGGTCTTCACCGTGCCCCCCGGCCATTTCTTCATGATGGGCGACAACCGCGACAACTCTCTCGACTCGCGCGATCGCAGCGTCGGCTATGTGCCGTTCGAAAACTTCGTCGGGCGAGCCGAGATCATCTTCTTCTCGATCGAGGAAGGTGCTTCGGCATGGAAGATCTGGGAATGGCCCTACACGGTTCGCTGGAACCGTCTGTTCAGCACCATCAAGTGAGCAAAGGCAGCGAAACCGCGCGCAAGGCGCCGGACACCGCGCGGCTAGAAGCCGCGTTGGGGCATTCCTTCCGCGACAAGTCCCTGTTGACGACGGCTCTCACCCATATGAGTGCCGAAGAATCCCGGCTTGCGAGCTACCAGCGCCTCGAATTTCTCGGGGACCGCGTGCTCGGCCTCTCGATCGCCGATCTGCTGTTCCGGCATTACCCGCAGTCGGAAGAAGGCAACCTTTCGCGCCGCCTTGCCGACCTCGTGCGCAAGGAAACCTGCGCAGAGGTGGCCCAAGGCTGGAATCTCGGCCAATTCATGCGGCTGGGCGACGGCGAGATCTTGGGCGGCGCCCGCAAGAACAAGGCGATCCTGGCAGATGCCTGCGAAGCGATCATCGGCGCCGTTTTCATCGACGGCGGGTACGATGTCGCGCGTGCTCTGGTGGAGCGCGCCTTCGGCGAACGGCTGATGAAGCCGGTCCGGCCGTTGCGCGACGCGAAGACCGCGTTGCAGGAATGGGCGCAAGGCAAGGGCTACGCGACGCCCACCTATAGCGAGCGCGGCCGTTCGGGGCCGGACCATGCCCCGGTTTTCGTGGTGGCCGCCAAGATCAGCGGGCTTGCGGATTCCGAAGCGCGCGGCCCCTCCAAGCGGCTGGCGGAACAGGCCGCCGCCGAAGCCTTCCTGCGACGCGAAGGCCTGTGGAATGACAATCCGGAAAGCGACAATGTCTGAAACCGACCAAGCAACGCGTTGCGGCTTCGTCGCGCTGATCGGCGCGCCGAACGCCGGCAAGTCGACGCTGCTGAACCAGCTCGTCGGCGCCAAGGTCTCGATCGTCTCGCGCAAGGTGCAGACGACCCGCACGCAGGTGCGCGGCATCGCCATGTCCGGCCCGGCGCAGATCATCTTCGTCGATACGCCCGGCATCTTCGCGCCCAAGCGACGGCTCGACCGCGCGATGGTGACGAGCGCGTGGGGCGGCGCCACCGATGCCGACCTGATCGGCGTGCTGATCGATGTCGCCCGCTTCGAGCACGAGGAGAACACCGTGCTGCTGGAGAAGCTCGCCGAGCTGAAGCAGCCGAAATTCCTGATCCTCAACAAGATCGACACGGTGCCGAAGGAGAAGCTGCTCGAGATCACCGCCAAGGTGAACGAGCGCGGGCAGTTCGAGTCGACCTTCATGGTCGCCGCGCTGACCGGCTATGGCGTCAAGGACATCCTGACCTGGCTCGAGAAGCGCCTGCCGCTCGGCCCCTGGCTCTATCCGGAAGACCAGATCTCGGACGCGCCGCTGCGCTTCCTCGCCGCCGAGATCACCCGCGAGAAGATCTTCGAGCGGCTGCATGACGAATTGCCCTACCGCTCCACCGTCGAGACCGAGAGCTGGCAGCAGAAGCCGGACGGGTCCGTGAGGATCGAGCAGACGATCTATGTCGAGCGCGAGGGGCAGCGGAAGATCGTCCTCGGCGAAGGCGGCCAGACCATCAAGGCGATCGGTCAGAAGGCGCGCGCCGAGATCGCCGAGGCTGCGGAAGCCAAGGTGCACCTCTTCCTGTTCGTGAAGGTCCGCGAGAACTGGAGCGACGACCCCGAACGCTATCGCGAGATGGGGCTGGAGTTCCCCAAGGGCAAAGGCTGAATGACGCAAAGGAACGGCGATGCGCAGCGAAAAGGAGAAGATGCTGGCCGGTGAGCTCTACCGCGCCGACTGCCCCGAGCTCATCGCCGACAACCGCCGCATCAGCGCCTGGATGGAGCGCTTCAATGCCACCACGGCCAATCCCGAGCAGAGACCGGCCCTGCTGAAGGAGGCCTTCGGCCATGTCGGGCGCGACGTCACCGTCCGCCCGCCCTTCCATTGCGACTACGGCCACAACATTGCCCTGGGCGATGGCGTCTTCCTGAACTTCAACTGCGTCATCCTGGACGTGGTGCCGGTGGCCATCGGCGACGGCACGCAGATCGGGCCGGGCGTCCAGATCCTTACCGCGGATCATCCACGCGATCCCGTACAGCGCAAAGCGATGCTCGAATTCGGCCGCCCGGTCAGCATCGGGCGCAACGTCTGGATCGGTGGCGGCGCGATCATCCTGCCAGGCGTCACGATCGGCGACGATGCGATCGTCGGCGCCGGCAGCGTCGTCACCCGTGACGTTCCGG
>NZ_JBIWYK010000223.1:0-5197 GCF_044752385.1 Allobosea sp. CER48
CTTGCCGCGGCCGCGCTCGTGCTGTCGGCCACCCTCGCCTCCGCCCATGAGTTCAAGGCCGGGCCTCTCAAGATCGGCCATCCCTGGTCGCGTGCCACGCCGGCCGGCGCCAAGGTCGGCGGCGGCTATCTCAGCATCGAGAATACGGGGTCGGCGCCTGACAGGCTGGTCTCGATCTCCGTTCCCTTCGCCGCACGCGCCGAGATCCACGAGATGGCGACCAAGGACGGCATCATGACGATGCGGCCCATGGACAACGGCGTCGAAGTGCCGGCTGGCGCCAAGGTCGAGTTCAAGCCCGGCGGCTACCACATCATGTTCATGGAGCTGAAGCAGCCGCTGAAGCAGGGCGAGATGATGAAGGGCACGCTGACCTTCGAGAAGGCGGGCACCGTCGATGTCGAGTTCAAGGTCGACTCGATCGCCGCCAAGGGCGCCGAAGGCGAGCACAAGGGCCATTGAGGCCCGGATTGCCTCCTGCCGTCATGGTCGGGCTTGCCCCGACCATCCACGCCTTCGCTTTTCGCGTGTCGTGTTCAGGAGGCGGATGCTCGCCACACGGGCGAGCATCATGATTGTCGCGCTTCAGAGCTTGGCGCGCGGATCGTGCTTCGCGATCCGCGACAGCAGGTAGTCGACTTCGGCCTTGGCCGCGGCGCTCAAGGCGGCACCCGGCTTGCGCTGGGCGTCGTGGCTGAGGATGCCGCGCTTCATCATCGTGTACTTGCGCACGGCGAGTCCGACGCCCTGCTGCTGCTCGTAGCGCAGCAGCGGCAGGTGCGCGTCGAAGATGTCATGCGCCTCGTCGCGCTTGCCGGCCTTCTGCAGGCGCACCACGTCGATCAGCAGCTCCGGGAAGGCATAGCCGGTATTGGCGCCGTCGGCCCCGCGCTCCATCTCGAAATCGAGGAAGAGCCCGCCATTGCCGGTCACGATCGAGATCGGCCGGAGCGAACCTTCCGCCTGGAACTTGCGCAGCGTCGAGATCTTCTCGAGTCCCGGCCAATCCTCGTGCTTCAGCATCACGCAGGACGGGTTGTCCTGGACGATCTTGCGGATCACCGCCGGGGTCATGACCACGGAAAGCGTCAGCGGGTAGTCCTGGATGACGAAGGGGATGTCGCTGCCGATCGCCTCGACCGCCTGGGCGTAGTAGCCGGTGATCTGGTCGTCGGTGCGCAGCGACGGGGGCGGCGCGATCATCACGCCGCCGGCGCCGAGATCCATCACCTGCCGGGCGAGCGAGCGCATCGCCGCGAAGCCGGGCGCGGAGACGCCGACGATGATCGGCTTGCCGCCCATCTTCGCGACGGCGCGCTTGACGAGGCCGATCGATTCCTCCGGCTCGAGCTTGGGCGCCTCGCCCATGATGCCGAGCACGGTCACGCCGTCGGAACCGATATCGTGGTAGAACGCGAAGAGACGGTCGGCCGAGGCCCAGTCGATGCTGCCGTCCGGGTTGAACGGTGTCGGCGCGATCGGGAAGACGCCGCTGGCGTCGGCTGTCAGGCGCATGATGCGCTCCTTGTCGTGATTGGCATCCGACCGAAAAGCGGGAGCCGGTTTCGGTCGGATCCGATGCGGGAACGGAGAAAGCTGGATCAGGCGATGCGGGTGCGGACGGTGCCGACGCCGGCGATCTCGCCTTCGAGCACGTCGCCCTTGACGACGGCGGCGACGCCTTCCGGCGTTCCGGTCATGATCAGGTCGCCCGGCTTCAGTTCGACCAGGCCGGACAGATAGGCGATCGTCTCCTCGACGTTCCAGATCTGCTTGGCGAGGTCCGAGCTCTGGCGTACGACGCCGTTCACCGTGAGTTCGATCTTGCCGGCGCTGGGGTGGCCGGCGTGGCTGGCCGGCACGATCTCGCCGATCGGCCCGGAGAAATCGAAGCCCTTGGCCATGTCCCACGGACGGCCCGCCTTCTTGGCTGCGGCCTGCAGGTCGCGGCGGGTCATGTCGAGCCCCGCGGCGTAGCCATAGACATGGGCGAGCGCCTCGGATTCCGGGATGTCCTTGCCGCCGGTGCCGATCGCGACGACCAGCTCCATCTCGTGATGGAGATCCTTTGTCCTCGTCGGGTAGGGCATGTCGGCGCCGTTGATCAGGAGCGCATCGGCCGGCTTAGTGAAGAAGAACGGGTCCTCGCGGTCGGGATCATGCCCCATCTCGCGGGCGTGCTCGGCGTAGTTGCGGCCCACGCAGAAGACGCGCCGCACCGGAAAGGAGCCGCCCCCCGCGACCGGAACGGCCACGACGGCCGGCGGGTCGATCACATAGTTGCTCATCGGGCAGCTCCCTCATTCGCTTGCTTGCGCCGTTCATGCGGGAGCAGCGCGTCGACCGCAAGCGACTTGCGTCGTCACCGGGCCTGCGCGGGCGGCATTGCGGCGGCGTTTCGCATGCGCGGAAGAGTTTGTGCGGCGCGCCGTTGCAACTGCGGCGATTTGCCTCCTACAGTGCTGTGCCGGACGGGTTGGTCCGGCAAGCTTTGAGAAGGAGCGGCATGTGAGCACGGGAACCGTGAAGTGGTTCAACGAGACCAAGGGCTACGGCTTCATCACGCCTGACCAGGGCGGGAGCGACATCTTCGTCCACATCAGCGCAGTGACGCGTGCCGGGCTGCGCGGGCTGAACGAGGGCCAGAAGATCAGCTATGACCTCGAGCCAGATCGCAAGACCGGCAAGAGCGCTGCGGTGAACCTCAAGGTCGCGTAGGACAGGCACGCGACGACGGGAAAGCGAAGGCGGCGCTCTTCCCGGGCCACGGCGAATATCCTTCGTCCGCAAGCGGAGCGAGGCGAATTCCAGGCATGCCCGTCGCCTGAGGCGGCGGAAGCTGGGACGAATGTCAGGCGCGTCCCGGCGCCGGATGGAACAGCCGGCCCCTTTCCACGATCAGCACGATGACGAGTGCGGCGATGCCGCAGAGCGCGAATCCCAGCGTCAGCGGGATGATCGTGCCGTTGAAGTGCTGGCCGATATAGAAGCCGAGCAGCGCGCCGATCACGGTGGTGACGAAGCCCTGGACCGAGGATGCGGTGCCTGCGACATGGCCGAGCGGCTCCATCGCCATCGCGCCGAAATTGGGGCCGATCAGGCCGAAGCAGAACATCGCGGCGCCCTGGAAGATCGCGAAGCTCCACAATGACTCGTAGCCTGCGAGCGCGACGAGCGCATGCGCTCCCGTGAGCGCGATGTATCCCAGCAGCGCGGCATGCGAGACGCGGCGCATGCCGAGCCGCCCGACGATGCGCGAATTGAGCAGCGAGGAAGCCGCCATGAACATCGCGATCAGGGCGAAGATCGTGGTGAAGAGCTCCGGCGTGTGGAAGACGTCGACGAAGACCTGCTGGGCCGAGTTGATGAAGCCGAACAGCCCGCCGAGCACGAAGGCCATCGCCAGCATGTAGCCGACGCCGATACGGCTCGTCAGGGTGGTGCGGAAGGCCGCGGCAACGCTCCTCGGCTCGATCGGCTTGCGGTCCTCCGGATGCTGCGTCTCGGGCAGCTTCAGCATGACCCAGATCAGCACGGAGGCGCCGAAGGCCGTCAGCACGCCGAAGATCCAGCGCCAGGGCGCGACCCAGAGGATGGCCTGGCCGATCGAGGGCGCGAGGATCGGCACGGCCAGGAAGACGATCATTGCGAGCGACATCACGCGCGCCATGTCGCGGCCGGAATAGCAGTCGCGCACGATCGAGACGACGAGCACGCGCGTCGCGGCCGCGCCGACGCCCTGCAGGACGCGTGCGATCATCATTGCCTCGAACGAGCCGGAAAAGGCGGCGGCGATGCTCGCCAGCACATAGACGATCAGGCCGGCGAGCAGCACGGGCCGGCGGCCGTAGCGATCCGAGATCGTGCCGTAGAAGATCTGGGAGATCCCGAAACCGAGCAGATAGGCCGTGATGATCCACTGCCGCTGGTTGGCCTCGGCGATGCCCAGGGCCTCGGCCATCTGGGGCAGGGCCGGCAGCATCGAGTCGATGGCGAGCGCATTCGTCGCCATCAAAGCGGCGGTCAGGCCCACGAAGGGGTAGAAGCCCATGCCGTGGCGCGGCCGGGCGATGGCGGACATGTCGTTCATGGCGATCGCGATGGCTGGTCCGGCGGCTGCGATCGGAGGGCAGCGGCAGGCAATGATCGGGCGGCAGCATTAAACCCGCGCGGAATGGCCGGCAACCCGACTTGCCGGCCATGCGCCATGCACCTGATGCGTTTCCGCCTCAGCCGGCCTTTTGCATCTCCGCCATCAACGCATTGTCGATTTCGGCGGCCCGCTTCGCCGCGGGCCTCGCCGACAGCCGCGCGCCATAGGCTTCGAAGGCGGGCCGCTTCTCGATCGTGCCGAATTGCAGACCCCAGAGGATCTGCGAGCCGACATAGACATCGGCCGCGCTGAACCGGTCGCCCAGGATATGTTCGCCCTCACTCACGGCCTGCTCGAGCGTGTCCATCGTATCGGCATAGGTGCCGTAGCCGATTGCACGCGCCCGGTCCGGCGGCACCTCGAGGCCGAAGGCCTTGTTGCTCACGGCGGCCTCCACCGGGCCGGCGGTGAAGAACAGCCAGCGGTAATAGGTGCCGCGCAGCCGGCTATCCACGGGCGGCGCCAGCCCTGCCTGTGGGAAGGCATCCGCCATATAGGCGCAGATCGCGGCGCATTCGGTGACGACGGTGCCGCGATGGACGAGCGCGGGGACCTTGCCCATCGGATTGATGGCCTTGTAGTCGGCGCTCTTCATCGGCGCGCCGAAGCCGACGATCTCGGCGCGATAGGGCTGGCCGATCTCCTCCATCATCCAGCGTGCGATCCGCCCGCGCGACATCGGGTTTGTGTAGAGGACGAGTTCCTCGGTCATGCTGCCTCCCTTGGTGTTGCTGCCGTAATAGCCCGTGGCTGTCATGAGATTGTCAGGAGTGGGTCGCCGGACCCGAAACGGCGCGGATCACGGCCGCGACTCGAAAACCGCTGTCCAATTTTCGGGCCGATGCTCTATTCTGGTCGCGAAACAGGACGGGAGCATGAACGAATCATCGGCGTTGCGCGGCGTCTCCATCAATGATGGGCGGATGGCGATCGAGGGTCTTTCGACCCGCTATGTCCAGGGCTCGGCCCGCCGCTTCCGGCTGAAGGCGACGGGCCTGCGTTTCGTCGGCGGCTTCGAAAGCCGGGACGGGCGCCTCGAGGACG
>NZ_JBIWYK010000224.1:0-5188 GCF_044752385.1 Allobosea sp. CER48
GTCGAGGATCTCCTCGTCGCAACCGTGTTCTCCGGATCAAGCCTTTCGAAGTAGCGACGTCACTGGAGGCGGAACTCGCCGCTGACCGCGCTGAGATCGGCCGGACCGATCAGGTCCTTGTGGGCGACGGTGATGCGAAACAGCTTGCCGTCGAGCTTGGCTTCCCAGAAGGCGAGGAACTTGTTGAGCTCGGGAAAGCGCGGAGCGAGGTCATAATCCTGCCAGATATATTCCTGGAGGATCGACGGGTGATCGGGCAGTCGGTAGAGGATCCCGGCGGTGGTCAACCCATAGCCGGAGATCTGGCGGGCGAAGTCCTTCGAAGCCATTCCTTTCAGCTCCCTGTTTTCACTGCGCTGATGGCAGCGGATTCTCAACGCCCTGGCAACATGAAAAGTTGCGATTGTGTGGCCTTTTCAGCCTGTTAGCACTCGATCAAAAAAAGTGCTGCCGACCTCTTGAAGGCAAAAATCGGGCAACCCAAATCATCGCGCGGGCACGGCGCCTCAGGGGCGCGCGGAACCTCGCCGCGAGACCCGAACAGGGCCGACCCGCTTTGACATGTGACCGACATGGAAACTGGAGGAACTCATGAAGTTTCGGCCACTGCATGACCGCGTCGTCGTGAAGCGCATCGACGCCGAGGAGAGGACCAAGGGCGGGATCATCATTCCCGACACAGCCAAGGAAAAGCCGCAGGAGGGCGAGGTCGTCGCCGTCGGCGCCGGCGCGCGCGACGAGACCGGCAATCTCGTGCCGCCCGACGTCAAGGTCGGCGACCGCGTGCTCTTCGGCAAATGGAGCGGCACCGAGGTCAAGATCGATGGCCAGGATCTCCTGATCATGAAGGAGTCCGACATCATGGGCGTCGTCGAGACGACTGGCGCCCTCAAGAAGGCCGCCTGACGGGGCCTTTATCCCCCATCATCAACCTGAAACCTCAAGTCTGAAGGAGTGAGGAATCATGGCTGCGAAGGACGTGAAGTTTTCGCAGGACGCGCGCGAGCGGATGCTGCGCGGCGTCGACACGCTGGCGAATGCCGTGAAGGTCACGCTGGGTCCGAAGGGCCGCAACGTCGTGATCGAGAAGTCGTTCGGCGCTCCGCGCATCACCAAGGACGGCGTCACCGTCGCCAAGGAGATCGAGCTTTCCGACAAGTTCGAGAATATGGGTGCCAAGATGGTCCGGGAAGTGGCCTCGAAGCAGAACGACGCCGCTGGCGACGGCACCACGACCGCGACGGTGCTCGCCCAGGCGATCGTGCGAGAGGGTGCCAAGGCGGTTGCGGCCGGCATGAACCCGATGGACCTGAAGCGCGGCATCGATCTCGCAGTAGAGGCGGTGACGAAGTCGCTCGGCGACCACTCGAAGACCATCACCGGCTCAGAGGAAGTCGCGCAGGTCGGTACCATCTCCGCCAATGGCGACCGCACGATCGGCGCGATGATCGCCGAGGCGATGAAGAAGGCCGGCAAGGAGGGTGTCATCACCGTCGAGGAAGCCAAGACCGCCGAGACCGAGCTCGACGTCGTCGAGGGCATGCAGTTCGACCGCGGCTATCTCTCGCCCTATTTCGTGACCAACACCGAGAAGATGGTCGCCGAGCTGGACGATCCATACATCCTGATCCACGAGAAGAAGCTCTCGGGCCTCCAGACGATGCTGCCGCTGCTGGAAGCAGTCGTGCAGACCGGAAAGCCCCTGCTGATCGTGGCGGAGGATGTCGAGGGCGAGGCTCTCGCCACGCTCGTCGTCAACAAGCTAAGGGGCGGCCTGAAGATCGCCGCCGTCAAGGCTCCGGGCTTCGGCGACCGCCGCAAGGCCATGCTGGAGGATATCGCGATCCTGACCGGCGGCACCGCGATCAGCGAGGATCTCGGCATCAAGCTGGAGACGGTCACGCTCGACATGCTCGGCCGCGCCAAGAAGGTCAGGATTGAGAAGGAGAACACGACCATCGTCGACGGTGCCGGCAAGAAGGCCGAGATCGACGCCCGCGTCGCCCAGATCAAGACGCAGATCGAGGAGACCTCGTCGGACTACGACCGTGAGAAGCTCCAGGAGCGTCTGGCCAAGCTCGCCGGCGGCGTCGCGGTCATCCGCGTCGGCGGCGCGACCGAGGTCGAGGTCAAGGAGAAGAAGGACCGCGTTGACGATGCCCTGAACGCGACCCGCGCTGCGGTGGAAGAAGGCATTCTGCCAGGCGGCGGCGTCGCCCTCCTGCGCGCGGTCAAGGCGCTCGAAGCGGTCGTGCCCGGCAATGACGACCAGAAGACCGGTGTCGAGATCGTCCGCAAGGCGATCACGGCCCCGGCCCGCCAGATCGTCGAGAATGCCGGCGGCGATGGCCCCGTCGTGGTCGGCAAGCTGCTGGAGTCTTCGGACTACGCCTGGGGCTATGATGCCCAGACCGGCGAGTACGGCGATCTGGTCAAGGCCGGCATCATCGACCCGACGAAGGTGGTGCGCACCGCAATCCAGGACGCGGCGTCTGTCGCAGGCCTGCTGATCACCACCGAGGCGATGATCGCCGAGGCGCCGAAGAAGGACCCGGCGCCTGCCATGCCCGCCGGCGGCATGGATTACTGAGCATCGAGGGCGCCGCGGCTTCCGCGGCGCCCTCTCTCAACGCCGTGTTCTCCTAGGCATGCGAGGGGAGCCATGCCCTTTTCATCGTTGTCTGATCCTGTTGACCTGGCCCGTGCAGAGGCCGCTCTTGAAAAGGCCTGGGCGGAGCTCAAGGCGTCGCTTTCGGAAGGCTCGGACGAGCTGGAGCGAAACAACCTCGCCTATATCGTGGCTTCGCTGGTTCCACTGGCGCTCGACGAGGATGATCTCGCACAGCGTGCGATCGATCGGTTCCGCGAGAAGGCCTAGGCGAGAACCCGCATCAAAACCCCACCATTCCCTCAATCGCATCAGATATCCGACATGACCGACGGCCCACAGCAACCTCAGGACCTCTCGCCTTCCGACCGCTTCAAGGCCCTCATCACCAACGCCGAGAGCGCAACTTATGGGCTCAAGGACAATCTCCTGGCCGTGATGACGCGAGATGGATCGGCAACCTGGCAGACCGTCGCCGCCCACGTCGAGGCTCAATTGCCCGGCGCCGGTGAGTTCGCGACCGCTCGCCTGAACGCCATACTTGCTCTGATGAGGACGCTATCCAACCGACAAGCGTCGGGGAGGGGGTGAACGCCACTCGCTGTTGTCGTCCCCGGCCGTCAGCAAACCGGCTGGATCGCAGCGGTTCCTCAGGATATCGCTCTGTGCCAGGGTCTCCCCGCTGCCCCATCCTTTCGAGAAAACCGAATGACTACGACCGCCACGCCCGAGCATCGCAGCTTCGAAGCCGACGTCTCCCGCCTGCTGCACATGATGGTGCATTCGGTCTATTCCGACAGGGACGTTTTCCTGCGCGAACTGATCTCGAACGCAGCCGACGCTTGCGAGAAGCTGCGCTACGAAGCGATTGGCAAACCCGAGCTTCTGGGCCACGACCCAAAGCTCGCGATCACCATCTCGGCCGATCCTGAGGCTGGCGAGCTGACCATCGCCGATAACGGCATCGGCATGGGTCATGACGAGATGATCGAAGCTCTCGGCACGATCGCTCGCTCGGGAACACGCAGCTTCATGGAGCGGGTCGCTAACACCGAAGGCAAGGACGGCGCGCAGCTCATCGGCCAGTTCGGCGTCGGCTTTTATTCCGCCTTCATGGTGGCAGAGAAGGTCGAGGTTGTCAGCCGCCGTGCCGGCAGCGCCGAAGCCTGGACCTGGTCTTCGGACGGCAAGGGCGAGTTCACCGTGGCGCCCGCGGCCCTGGACGAGGCTCCGTCCCGCGGGACGCGCGTGACGCTTCACCTGATGGAGGAGGCCAAGTCCTATGCCGAGCGCTGGACGCTGGAGCGCATCGTCAAGGAACAGTCCGGCCATGTACCGGTCCCGATCTCGCTAATCAGGGAGCCGGGCGCCGATGCGGTGGCCCTATCGGACGGCGCCGCGCTCTGGACCAAGCCGAAGAGCGAAATCACGACGGACGAATACGCCGATTTCTATCGCAGCGTTGCGGGACAATATGACGAGCCGGCAGCCACGATCCATTTTCGCGCCGAAGGCCTGCACGAATATACCGCGCTGGCCTTCGTCCCGGGCGCGCGTCCGTTCGATCTCTTCGACGCCGATCGCAAGGGGCGGATCAAGCTCTACGTGAAGCGCGTCTTCATTACGGACGAGGCCGAGCTCCTTCCGCGCTACCTGCGCTTCGTCCGCGGCATCGTCGACACCGCCGACCTGCCGCTGAACGTCTCACGCGAGATGATCCAGGACAGCCCGCTGCTCGGGGCGATCAAGAAGGGTGTCACCAACCGCATCCTCGCCGATCTCACAAAACTGGCCGAACAGAGCCCGGACACCTTCCGACTGATCTGGGACAATTTCGGCGTTGTCATCAAGGAAGGGCTGTACGAGGATTTCGCGCGCCGGGAGCAACTGCTCGGCCTCGCTCGCTTCCGGACGACGGCCTCCGGCGCAGGTTGGCGTAGCCTCAAGGACTATGTCGGCGCGCTTAAGGGCAACCAGACCGCGATCTACTTCATCGCCGGCGACGATGCCTCCCGGATCGCCCACTCCCCCCAGCTCGAAGGCTTCCGGGCGCGCGGCATCGAGGTGCTGCTGCTGTCGGATCCGATCGACAGCTTCTGGGCGTCGGCCACAGCGGATTTCGAAGGCAAGTCGTTCAAGTCGGTGACACAAGGCGCGGCCGATCTTAGTCTTATCCCGTTGCTAGACGGCGCAGCACCTCCGCCGGCGGAAGGTAGCGAGAAGATCACCGCTCTGCTCGCGTCGATGAAGGAGATCTTGGCCGACGAGGTCGCCGATGTCCGATCGTCCGATCGGCTGACCGATAGCGCGGTCTGCCTTGTCGCGTCGGATAAGGGGCCGGATCGCCAGTTCGAACGCCTGCTCAGCGCAGCTGGTCGCGTTGAGAGTGCGGCCAAACCGATCCTCGAGGTCAACGCGCGCCATGCGATGGTCTCGGCCCTCGGCTCGGTCGAGGATGAGGCGCTGCGTCGCGACGTGACCCATCTGCTCTTGGAGACCGCCCGCGTGCTGGACGGCGAACGCCCAGCAGATGCGAACGCGTTCGCCGAAAGGCTGGGCCGGCTGGTGACGCGCAGCTTG
>NZ_JBIWYK010000225.1:0-5179 GCF_044752385.1 Allobosea sp. CER48
CGAGCAGCGCTTCAGGACGATGGGAGACTTCTCCGCCCGCAAGCCGGGCAAGGCGGCGCAGGATGTCAGCGGCCTCGCCTGCATGCCTGTGGCGAACGGCGCCCAGCGCTGCCTGCTGATCAATGACGAGGGCGCCTTCGCCCAGTTTGCCGGGATCGCCGAGAACCGGATCACGCCGGGTTCGACCCTGCCGATCATCGGCACGGAAGCCGCACCGGACACGCTCGGCCAGCCGCCCCAGGGCATCTGCCGGGCCGCCGGCCGCTTCGCCGAGCTCGATGGGGAAGCCGTGGCCTATGCCGATGGCGCCTTCTACGTGGCGGGCTCGCATGGCTGCTCGCGCAACAAGGGCGAGTTTCGTCTCTCCGCCTTCCATCTCGCGCGCATCAGGGTCGATGCCGAAGGGACGCCGACCGGCCGCGTCGAGCTGAGCTATCGCCTGAGCGACATGCTGCGCCGGGCCGGCGAGGCCGGCGCCTTCTTCGGCAAGAGCCTGGTTGACGACAACGGCCTCAATGTCGAAGGCATCGCCGTCATCGGCGACACGCTCTGGGCCGGCCTGCGCGCGCCCTCGCTCGGCAACCGCAGCTTCCTCGTCGGAGCCTCGCTCGCGACGCTCTTCGCGCCCGGGCACGCGGCCGCAACCGAAGCGCCCAAGCTGATCGCCCTGCCTGCCGGCCGCGATCGCGGCATCAGGGATCTCGCGCCCCTGCCCGATGGGCGGCTCGTCGCGCTCCTCGGCCCGGCACAGGATCAGCCCCTGCCCTATTCGCTGATGCTGGTCGACACCGCACGGCCCGAGGCGGCTGCGACGCTCGGCGACCTGCCCGCCCGTGGCGATGGCAAGGCCGAGTCCCTGACGGTTCTGGGCGAGGGCCGTGGCGCCCTCACCGTCCTGATCGGCTACGACGGCCGCAGGAACGGCCATTTCGAATCCTACCGCCTGCCACTGCCCGCCGAGCCTCGCTGAACGCCATGGATTTCCACGCCCGCCTCTCGCACGCCGTCACGCGCTACCGCGCCGAGGTCGCTGAACCGCGCGAACATCTCTCGCTGCTGCGCTGGCAGATGGCGGAGGGTCACGCCCTCGACCGGCGCGACACCTTTCCCGGCCACCTCACCACCAGCGCCTTCGTGCTGTCGCCGGACCATGCCAGGATCCTGCTGATCGACCATGTCGTGATTGGCCGCTGGCTCCAGCCCGGCGGGCACTGGGAAGAAGCCGAACGCTTCCACCTGTCCGCAGCGCGGGAAGCCGAGGAGGAGACCGGCGTGCAGGGGCTGATGCTGCATCCCTGGCATGCAGGAGAAGACGTTCCCTTCACCATCGACAGCCATGACGTGCCGGGCAAGCCCGCCCGCGGCGAGCCGGACCACATCCATCACGACCTGCAATATCTCTTCCTTGCCGATCCGGCCCTGCCGCTCGTCGCGCAGATCGAGGAGGTCCATGCAGCCACGTGGAAGCCGATCGAGGCCCTCGCCGCGATCGCGCCGCGGGCTCTGGACCGCCTCTCCAGCCTGCAGAAACCCTGACTGTTGCACCGCAACAACAGCCGCGCGGATTGCGGAAACGCCTATGGCTCTTTTATCGCGCCGCGACCAGGCTCCCGACATGGTTCGTTCGAGGATGAATTAGATATTGCAAACGATTTGCAATAGCATATACATCCGTGACCTCGCGGAGTTCTCCATGTCTTCGAAGACCCTTGCTTTCGCCGTGATCGCCGCCGCGACCTCGGCCACCGCCTTTGCTGCCGACCTGCCCTCCCGCAAGGCGGCTCCTGCGCCGGCCCCCGTGATCTCCGCCTGCACCGAAAGCGAGGGCATCCCGACCGACGCCTTCGGCTTCACCACCGGCTCCGACGTCGCCGAGAAGGGTGCGTTCGGGCCCAGCCTTACCTACAATGGCGGCTACGGCACGCGCGCCGGCAGCTCCAACAGCCACGGCCTCACCCTGCAGGGCTCCTATGGGCTGTTCCCCTGCTTCGAGATCGGCCCCTATGTGCTGGGCAACTTCACCAACGCCTCGGCCGGCGGCATCAGCGCCGACTCCAACGCCCTCGGCGCCGGCGTCGAGATGAAGTACCGCCTGCTGGGCCGCGACATGCACGGCATCGGCCTTACCCTTGTGCTGGACCCGAGCTTCAACCGCGCAGACCCGGACGGAGCGGGCCGTTTCACCACCTACAACACCGGCATTCGCATCTTCGCCGACAAGACGCTGATCCCGAACACGCTCTATGCCGCGCTCAACCTCTCGCAGGATCTGACCTGGACGGGTCCCTCGCCCTATCTGCGCTCCTCCACCTTCACGGTCGGAGGTTCGCTCGCCTGGCAGGTTTCGGACGGGCTCTATCTCAGCGGCGAGGTCCGCCATATGCGGGCCCACAACGACCTCGGCTTCGGCAACGAGGCGGGCTACGCCACTTTCGCCGGCCCCGGCGTCTTCTGGCAGGCGACGAAGCAACTCGCCCTCTCGGCCGCCTACAACATTCAGGTCGCCGGCAAGGCCAAGGGCGAGCCCGGCAATCTCGACCTGACCAATTTCAGCCAGCATCTCGTCAAGGTGAAGCTCGGCTACAGCTTCTGAACGCGGGCACGATCCTTTTTGCGGGGGCGGCAGCGGCAGCGCTGCCGCCCTTTTCGCTTTGGCCCGCGGCCTGCGTTGACATACTCCCCCTGAGTACCATAGCGTCCGCGGCAGATCGAACCCCAACGCGCTGCCATGCCTCACACGCCTGAAGAGAAGAAGCGCGCGGTCACGCGGCTTCGCCGGATCAGGGGCCAGACGGACGCCCTGATCCTCGCCGTGGAACGCGGCGAGGAATGCGGCGCCCTGCTGCAGCAGCTGGCGGCGCTGCGAGGCGCTGCGACCGGGCTGATGGCCGAGGTGCTGGAAAGCCACCTGCGCGAGACCATGCACGGCAGCGCCGGGCCCGCGAAGGCTCCCTCCGAAGATGCCGACGAGATCGCCGCGATCATGCGCGTCATCCGCCCCTATCTGAAATGACCGTTCGCAAGGAAGGAAACATCCCATGAAGACCCGCGCCGCCGTCGCCTGGGAAGCCGGCAAGCCGCTCACCATCGAAACGATCGAGATCGGCGGCCCGAAGGCCGGCGAGGTCCTCGTCGAGGTCATGGCGACCGGCATCTGCCATACCGACGCCTACACGCTCTCCGGCCTGGATTCGGAAGGCAAGTTCCCGGCGATCCTCGGCCATGAGGGCGCGGGTATCGTGCGCGAGGTCGGCGCCGGCGTCACCACTCTGAAGCCTGGCGATCACGTCATTCCGCTCTACACGCCGGAATGCCGCAGCTGTAAGTCCTGCCTGTCGCGCCGCACCAATCTCTGCACCGCGATCCGCTCAACCCAAGGCCAGGGCGTGATGCCGGACGGCACCTCGCGCTTCTCCTGCGATGGCGGCGAGGTCTTCCACTACATGGGCTGCTCGACCTTCGCGAACTTCACCGTCCTTCCCGAGATCGCGCTGGCCAAGGTCCGTGAGGACGCGCCCTTCGACAAGATCTGCTACATCGGCTGCGGCGTGACCACCGGCATCGGCGCGGTGATCTACACGGCGAAGGTCTGGCCGGGCGCGAATGTCGTGGTCTTCGGCCTCGGCGGCATCGGCCTCAACGTCATCCAGGGCGCCCGCATGGTCGGCGCCGACAAGATCATCGGCGTCGACATCAACCCGGCCAAGCGCGCCATGGCCGAGAAATTCGGCATGACCGACTTCATCAATCCGAGCGAGATCGGCAACGACAAGGTCGTGCAGGCGATCGTCGACCTGACCGGCGGGGGCGCCGATTTCTCCTTCGACGCCACCGGCAATACCAATGTGATGCGCCAGGCGCTGGAGTGCTGCCATCGCGGCTGGGGCGAGTCGATCATCATCGGCGTCGCCGAGGCCGGCAAGGAGATCGCGACCCGCCCGTTCCAGCTCGTCACCGGCCGCGTCTGGAAGGGCACGGCCTTCGGCGGCGCGCGTGGGCGCACCGACGTGCCGAAGATCGTCGACTGGTATATGGAAGGAAAGATCAACATCGACGACCTGATCACCCACAAGCTCAGCCTGGACGAGATCAATCACGGCTTCGACCTGATGCATGAGGGCAAGTCGATCCGCAGCGTCGTGGTCTATTGAGCCGCCGCTTTACCGCCTCATAAGGCATGCATCAGAAGAGGATGGCCGTGCTAGACCCGGCCATCCTGATTGCTGGCATTCTCTGAACTCGGGTTCCCGGGTCGCTCCTCCTCCTTCCGGAGAATGACACTTCGCCGCCGCGCACAAGAAAGGACCCCATATGGAACTCCTCTCCTCCTCGAAGGCCTTCGGCGGCACCCAACGCGTCTATCGTCACGAGAGCACGGCCTGCGCCTGCCCGATGACCTTCGCGATCTACCTGCCGCAGCAGATCGAGGACGGGCCAGTTCCGGTGCTGTGGTACCTGTCGGGCCTGACCTGCACCCACCAGAACGCGGTGGACAAGGGCGAGTACCGGGCCGCTGCGGCCGCCAACGGCATCGCCATCATCTGCCCGGATACCAGCCCCCGCGGCGAAGCCGTGCCGGACGAGCCCGACAACTGGCAGTTCGGCTCGGGCGCCGGCTTCTATCTCGACGCCACGCAGGAACCTTACGCACGCAACTACCGGATGGAGAGCTATATCCGCGACGAGTTGCCCGCGCTGGTCGCCAGGAACTTTCCGCTGGACATGAGCCGGCAAGGTATCTTCGGGCACTCGATGGGCGGCCATGGCGCCATTACCCTCGCGCTCAAGAATCCCGGGCGCTACGCCTCGGTCTCTGCATTCGCGCCGATCACGCAGCCATCGACCGCCGGCTGGTCACGCCCGGCCTTCGAGAAATATCTCGGGCCTGACGAAGGGGCATGGCGCGCCTATGATTCAACTCTGCTGATCGCCGATGGGCATCGCGTTCCCGACCTGCTCGTCGACCAGGGCACCGCCGATGGCTTCCTCGAGGAAGGCCTGCGCCCGCAATTGCTCGAGATCGCATGCGCCGCGGCCGGAATCCCGCTGCAACTGACCATGCGGGACGGCTACGACCATTCCTACAACTTCGTCTCGACCTTCATGGCGCAGCACGTCGCCTGGCATGCGGAGCGGCTCACCGCCTAGGCAAGGTTCGCGCTCGCGGAACGACGGCCTG
>NZ_JBIWYK010000226.1:0-5152 GCF_044752385.1 Allobosea sp. CER48
TTCTGCGCGGCGGCTGTGATCGCCGTTCCGATCTTCCGCAAGCTCGGGCAGTCGGCGGTGCTCGGCTATCTCGCCGCAGGCATCGTCATCGGCCCCTCGGTGCTGGGCGTCATCAAGGATCCCGACGCGATCCGCAGCACCGCCGAGATCGGCGTGGTGCTGCTGCTGTTCCTGGTCGGGCTCGAACTGCAGCCGGCGCGGCTCTACTCGATGCGCAAGGACATTCTCGGCACCGGCCTGGCGCAGATGGTGCTGAGCGCCACAGGCATCGGCCTGTTCGGCTGGTATTTCGGCCTCTCGAAGGCCGGAGCGGTTGCGGTCGGCGTCGCGCTGGCGCTCTCCGCCACCTCCATCGCCCTGCAACTGCTCGCCGAGCGGGGCGACGGCAGCGAGACCTATGGGCGGCGAACCTTCTCGATCCTGCTGTTCCAGGACATGGCGATCGCGCCCGTGCTGGCGCTGCTGCCGCTGCTTGCCAGCACCGGCGCGCAGGCCGGCAGCCCGATGCGCGCGCTCGCCAGCCTCGGCATCGCGCTCGGCGCGCTCGTCGCGATCATCCTGGCCGGGCGCTATGTGCTGAACCCGTTCTTCCGCATCCTCGCCAATACCGGCGCCAAGGACGTGATGACGGCCGCAGCCCTGCTGATCGTGCTCGGCGCCGCGCTGCTGATGGAGCATGTCGGCCTGTCGATGGCGATGGGCGCCTTCCTGGCCGGCGTGATGCTGGCGGACTCGCATTTCCGGCATGAGCTGGAAGCGGATATCGAGCCCTTCCGCGGCGTGCTGCTCGGGCTGTTCTTCATGGCGGTCGGCATGTCGCTCGACCTGCTGCTGGTGATGACCAACTGGATGCTGCTGGCGGTGGCGGCGCCGCTGCTGGTGCTGTTCAAGATCGCCGTCGTCACCTCGATCCTGCGCGTCTCCTGCTCGAGCTGGCTGGAGGCGATCCGGGCCGGCGCCCTGCTGTCGCCGGCAGGCGAATTCGCCTTCGTGCTGCTGCCGCTCGGCCTGGCGCAGGGGCTGCTCACGCCGCCCCAGGCCGCGATGGCGACCGCACTCGCCGCGATCAGCATGCTGCTCGGCCCGATCGTCGCAAAGCTGATCGATGCCGTGCTGCTTTCGCGCGTCACGCCCGAGACGATGGAGGAGGACTATGACGGGACCAGCGACAGCCAGGTGATGGTGATCGGCTTCGGCCGCTTCGGACAGGTGGTGACGCAGGCGCTGCTGCTCCAGCACATCAACATCACCGTGATCGATGCCGACGTCGAGCAGATCCGCGCCGCCGCGCGCTTCGGCTTCAAGGTCTATTACGGCGACGGCACCCGCCTCGACGTGCTGCGCGCGGCCGGCGCCGGCCGCGTCAAGGTGATCTGCGTCTGCATCGACAACAAGGACGCCGCGCTGCGCATCGTCGAGATGGTCAAGGCCGAATTCCCGAACATCCGGGTGCATGTGCGCGCGTTCGACCGCATCCACGCCATTGACCTGATGAAGGCCAATGTCGACTACCAGATGCGCGAGACCTTCGAATCCGCGCTCGGCTTCGGCCGCGTCACGCTGGAGACGCTGGGGCTGAGCCGCGACGAGGCGGATTTCGTGATCGACCATGTGCGCGATCGCGACGCCCAGCGGATGGAGATCCAGTTCAACGAAGGCATCGCCGCCGCGCTGAACCGCGTGCCGCGCGTGACGCCCGAGCCGATCGTCAAGCCGAAGGGCAAGTCCAGGGCGCTCAATGCCGAGACCGAGCAGGTGATCGCCGATGGCGGCGCCGAGGTGTCGGTCGGCGGCGTCGGAGAGCCGGAGCGGTGAGCAGCGCCTCGAGCGAGCCGGCGCGGGCCGTCTTCGTCGAAGGCCCGCTTATGCGCCACGTTGCCGTGATGACGGCGACGGGCTCTATCGGCCTGATGGCGGTCTTCGTGGTCGATCTCCTGTCGCTGCTCTACGTCTCCTGGCTCGGCCGCCCGGAGGCGACGGCCGGCGTCGGCTTCGCCACGATCGTGCTCTACCTGATGGTCTCGGTGAATGTCGGACTGATGATCGCGGTCGCAGCCCTGACCTCGCGCAGCATCGGCGCCGGCGACCGCGAGGGCGCGCGACGCATCGCTTCTTCGACCATGGTGCTGATGGCGCTGGTCGCGCTGGTGCTGTCGCTCGCGGCCCTGCCGCTGCTGCCCTGGCTGCTGCGCACGATCGGCGCCCACGGCCAATCCTATGCGGTGGCGCTCTCCTTCCTGCACATCACCCTGCCCTCCAACGTGCTGATGGCCATCGGCATGGGCTTTTCCGGCGTGCTGCGTGCCATCGGCGACGCGCGCCGGGCGATGTTCGTCACGCTCGGCGGCGGCATGGTTACCGCGGGCCTCGACCCGCTGCTGATCTTCGGCTTCGGACTGGGGCCGGACGGCGCGGCCATCGCGATCGTGCTGGCCCGCGTCATCATCGTCGCCATCGGCTTCCACGCGACCATCGTGGTCCACGGCATGATGGCCCGCCCGCGGCTGAGCTGGCTGCGCCAGGATTGCGGCCGCACCTTCGCCATCGCGGGCCCGGCCATCCTGACCAACCTCTCCAACCCGATCGCCAACGCCGTCTTCGCCAGTGTGGTCGCGCGCTTCGGCGACGCAACCGTGGCGGCGCTCGCGATCATGGACCGGCTGGTGCCGGTTGCCTTCGGCGCCGTCTTTGCGCTGTCGGGTGCGGTCGGGCCTATTCTCGGACAGAACTGGGGCGCGGGGCGCTTCGACCGGATGCGACGCGGGCTGACGGATTCGGCGATCTTCGCCGCCGGATGCGTCCTCGTCGCGTGGTTGCTGCTGCTGGCGATGCGCGGCGTCATCGTCTCGGCTTTCCACGCCTCCGGGCTCACGGCGGAACTCGTCGACTTCTTCTGCCTCATCGCCGGGCCGATGTGGCTCTTCGTCGGCATGCTCTTCGTCGCCAACGCCGCTTTCAACAATCTCGGCATGCCGTTCCTGTCGACGCTGTTCAGCTGGGGCCGCGCCACGCTCGGCACCATGCCCTTCGCCATCATCGGTGCGCAGATGGCCGGGCCCAAGGGCGCGCTCGCCGGCTCCGCGCTGGGCGCGGTCGCCTTCGGCGTGCTGGCGCTGGTCTTCGCCTATCGCGGCATTTCCCGGCTCGAGCGCGAGGCGCTGCAGCGGCGCGTCGGCCTCGATTTGCCAGACAAGGACACCCTGCTATCGTCCTCCCAGGCACGGAGCTGAATGCCGGCCTGGGGAGGCGTCCATGATGAACCTGTTCGATATCATGCAATCGGCACAGAACGGGCGGGCCGTGCCGAATCTCGCCCAGCAATACGGCCTGAGCATGCAGCAGACGCAGGCCGCGCTCGATGCGCTGCTGCCGGCCTTCTCGATGGGGCTGCAGCGGCAGACGCAGGACCCGTTCGCCTTCGGCGCGCTGGCGCAGATGATGACGGCCTCGCCCTATGCCCGCTTCTTCGAGGCCGCGAGCGCAGGCATCCCAACCGGGGCGCAATCGGCCGGGAACGACGTGCTGAGCCAGCTCTTCGGCTCGCGCGAGGTCAGCCAGGCGATCGCCGCGCAGGCGGCCGCGACCAGCGGCGTCAGCCAGGCGATCCTCAAGCAGATGCTGCCGGTCATCGCCGCCATGCTGATGGGCGGCCTGTCGAAATCATCGAGCAACGAAGGGCTCGGCGGCATCCTCGGCCAGTTCGCCGAAATGATGCGCGGCCAGATGCCCGGCATGCAGCCGGCCCCGCAGCAGCAGCAGATGCCGGCGAACCCGTTCGACGCGATCCTGAAAGGCATGTTCGGGCAGACGGGCAGCCAATCCCAGTCGACTCCGCAGGCCAACCCCGCCGACCCCTTCGGCGGCGCGCTCGGCCAGATCCTCGGCGGCATGTTCGGCGGCACGGCCGCCTCGCAGCCGGAGCCTGCTCCTACACCGCGAAGCGCTCCGCCGCGCCGCGCGGCCGCCCCGGAACCCGAGCCGGAGGAGGCCCCGTCTTCCTCGGCTGCCCCCGGTCCCGGCTCGATCGGCCTCGATGCGCTCAACCAGATGTTCGAGCATGGCCGCCAGATCCAGGACGACCATCAGAACGCGCTGAAGTCGATCCTCGACGCCATGCTCGGCGGCGGCCAGGGGCGGCGGTGAGCTAGCCTGAAGGAGGCTGCCGGCCCGTTTCGGCCGGCAGGCACGGTTCGTCAGGCGCGCAGCCGCGCCTCGCCCGCATGCTCCACCATGGCGGCGGCCATGCTGCGCAGCTCGGCGACGTCGTCGCGGGTCTGGAAGCTGGCGACCAGTTCGTTGAGACGCTGGATCTGATGCGCGAGAGCCGTGGCGGAGGCCGCGCTCTCCTCGGCCAGCGCAGCGTTCTGCTGGGTCATCTCGTCCATATGGGCAACAGCCTGGCTCATCTCGTCGATGCCATGCGCCTGTTCGGTCGCGGCGGCGGAAATCTCGGAGACCGTGGCCGATACCTTGCGGGAGGCATCGACGATGCGCTCCAGCGCGGCGCCCGCCGAGCGGACGAGGCCGACGCCCTGCGCCACCTCGGCCCCCGATTCCGTGATCAGCGCGGTGATGTCCTTGGCCGCCCCTCCGGAACGCTGGGCCAGCGTGCGCACCTCCGAAGCGACGACCGCAAAGCCCTTGCCGGCATCGCCGGCCCGTGCAGCCTCGACCGCGGCATTGAGCGCCAGAAGATTGGTCTGGAAGGCGATCTCGTCGATGACACTGGTGATGTCCGATATCTTGCGCGAGGCCGTTTCGATCCGGGCCATGGCATCGACCGCGTCCTGGACGATGGCGCCACCCTTGCGCGCCACGTCCATCGCCTCCTCGGCGAGCGCAACCGCCTGCTGCGAGGAATGGGCCGAGGCCTTGACCGAGGCCGCGAGTTGCTCGGTCGTGGCTGCGGTTTCCTCAAGCGAGGACGCCTGCTCCTCGGTGCGCTTCGAGAGATCGTCGGCGCCGGTGTTGATCTCGAGCGCCGCGTTGCCGACGTCGCCTGATGTCGCCTGTATCGTGCGCATGGTCTCGGCAAGATGGCTGACGGCGAGATTGAAGTCGTCGCGCAGCTTCTCGTATTCGGCGGCGAGTTCGGTATCGATGCGGCAGGTGAGATCGCCGCGCGAGAGCCGGTCCAGCCCTTCGGCCAACG
>NZ_JBIWYK010000227.1:0-5132 GCF_044752385.1 Allobosea sp. CER48
CTGGGAACTCGCCCACAACCCATTCTTTCCGCTCGACCCTGCCGGCAACGTGACGCTCGCCGGATGAGCGCCGCCCCCGTCGAGCTGCCACGCTGGGCCGATGTCGCGCTGGTGCCCCTGGTCTCGGTCGCGGCCGCGCTGCTCGTCGCAGGTCTGGTCGTCATCGGCATCGGCGAGAATCCGCTGGAGGCCACTGCGCTGTTGCTGCGCGGCGCGCTCGGCAGTGCCGAGGGCATCGGCTTCACGCTCTACTATGCGACCAACTTCATCTTCACCGGCCTCGCCGTCGCGGTCGCCTTCCATGCCGGCCTGTTCAACATCGGCGGCGAGGGACAGGCGACCGCGGCCGGCATCGCGATGGCGGTGGCCTGCCTTGCCTTGTCCTGGGCACCCGGGGTTCTCGCCGTGCCGCTCGCAGTGCTCGCGGCTGCCGCGGGCGGCGCGGCCTGGGCCTTCATCCCCGGCTGGCTTCAGGCCAGGCGCGGCAGCCATGTCGTCATCACCACGATCATGCTGAACTTCGTTGCGGCGACGCTGATCGTCTACCTGCTGCGCGAAGTCATCGGGAAACCCGGCTCGATGCAGCCGGAGACGCCGGATTTCCCGGCGCAGGCCGTGTTGACGCCGATGCATCAGCTTCTCGCCCCGCTCGGCTTGAACCTGCCTTCGACCCCGCTCAACAGCGCCTTCCTGCTCGCGCTGATGGCGCTGGTCGCGGTCTGGCTGCTGATCTATCGCTCGCGCCTGGGCTATGCGATGCGCACAGTCGGGGCCAATCCGCGCGCCGCCGCCTATGCCGGCATCTCGCCAGCCGCCGTCACCATGATCGCGATGGCGATCTCCGGGGCGCTCGCCGGCGGCCTCGCGGTCAACGAGGCGCTCGGCGTGCAGCACCGGCTGGTGCTCGATTTCACGGCCGGCTACGGCTTCGTCGGCATCGCGGTGGCACTGATGGGGCGCGGCCACCCCGTCGGCGTCGCGCTCGCGGCGCTGCTGTTCGGCGTGCTCTACCAGGGTGGGGCGGAGCTCTCCTTCGACAAGCCGACGATCACCCGGGACATGGTCGTGGTGATCGGCGGCGTGCTCATCCTGTTTGCCGGCGCGCTCGACGGCCTCTTCCGGCGGCTGGTCGCGAGCGCTCTGCATCTCGGCAGAGGGGGCGCCTGATGGACTGGGTCCAGACGCTTGCCGTCGTGCTCGATTCGACGATCCGGCTGTCGGTCCCGCTGATCTGTGCGGCGATGGCCGGCCTGTGGTCAGAGCGGGCCGGCGTCGTCGATATCGGCCTCGAGGGCAAGATGCTGATCGCGGCCTTCGCCTCCGCGACGGCGGCTTTCGTCAGCGGCTCGGCCTGGATCGGGCTCGGCGCGGGAATTCTTGCGGCGGTGGTGCTGTCGCTCGTCTATGGCTTTGCCTCCATCACCTGGCGCGGCAACCAGATCGTCTCCGGTGTCGCCATCAACATGCTGGCGGCAGGGCTCACCGTCGTCCTCGGCAATGCCTGGTTCGGACAGGGCGGGCGCACGCCCTCTCTCGAAGGCACGGCCCGCTTCGGCGAGCTGTCGCTGCCCTTCGCGCGCTGGGCTCGCGAGCATATCCCGGTGGTCGGCCTGATCTATGACGAGGTCGTCTCCGGGCATTCCGTCCCGGCCTATCTCGCCTTCCTCTGCGTTCTCGTCACCGTCTTCGTGCTGGCGCGGACACGCTTCGGCCTGCGCATCCGCGCCGTCGGCGAGAACCCTGCAGCGGTCGATACGGCCGGCATTTCGGTCGCCGGGTTGCGCTATGGCGCCGTCGCGATCTGCGGCGTGCTCTGCGGCATCGGCGGCACCTATCTCGCCGCAGCCCAATCGGCCGGTTTCCTGCCGCACATGACGGCCGGACGCGGCTTCATGGCGCTGGCCGCCGTGATCTTTGCCAATTGGCGCCCCTGGCCGGCGCTCGGCGCCTGCCTGCTGTTCGGCCTGCTCGACGCCATCGCAATCCGCCTGCAGGGCGTGACGCTGCCAGGCATCGGGTTGGTTCCGGTGGAAGCGATCCAGGCCTTGCCCTATCTGATGACCATCGTCCTGCTCGCCGGCTTCATCGGCAAGGCGACGCCGCCCAAGGCCTCCGGCCTGCCCTATGTCAAGGAACGCTGACGTGCCGGCCATGCCCGAATTCGATGCCCTCTTTGCCGCTGCGGCGGCGATCCAGCCGCGCGCCTATGCGCCCTATTCGCGCTTCAAGGTCGGATCTGCGCTGCTCGCCGATGACGGCGCCGTCTACGCCGGCTGCAATGTCGAGAATGCGGCCTACCCGGTCGGGACCTGCGCCGAAGCCGGCGCGATCGCCGCGATGATCGCGGGCGGGGCGCGGGCGATCCGCGCCGTTCTCGTTTTCGGCGAGGGCGCGGAGCTCGTCACGCCCTGCGGAGCCTGCCGCCAGCGCATGCGCGAATTCGCGGCGCCGGACACGCCGGTCGCGGTCGCCGGACCCGAAGGCATCCGGGCGCGTTTCACGATGGCGGAGCTGTTGCCAGCCTCCTTCGGACCGGCCAATTTGCCGCGGTGATTTGCAGGGGCCGCTTCGGTGGCCGAGGAGACGATCCGATGGCGGCCGACCCGGCCTTCGATGAAGCTGCGTCCGCGCTCGCCGAGCGCGGCATAGACACGATCGATTGCGCGCTGGTGCTCGGCACCGGCCTCGGCGCCATCGCCGACGACGTGCAGGATGCGATCCGCATTCCCTATGCGGAGCTGCCCGGCTTTCCGCATGGCGAGGTCTCGGGGCACGCGCGCCAGCTCTGCTATGGCACGCTGCATGGCCGGAAGGTGATGATCTATCAAGGCCGCGCGCATTACTATGAAGGCGGCGATCCCGCCGTGATGCGCGTGCCGCTCGGCCTGCTGACCGCATTCGGCTCGCCGCCTTTGATCCTGACCAATGCCGCGGGCTCGCTATCGCCGGAGATGCGGCCGGGAAGCCTCGCCCTGATCACCGACCATATCAACCTCAACGGGCCGAACCCGCTGGTCGGCGACGCCGGCGACGGCCGCTTCGTGCCGATGCTCGATGCCTACGACCCGCATCTGCGCGGCCGGCTGAAGCGCGCGGCGCAGAAGGTCGCGGTACCGCTTGGCGAGGGTGTCTACATGTGGTTCACAGGCCCGAGCTTCGAGACGCCTGCCGAGATCCGCATGGCGAAGCTGCTCGGCGCCGATCTCGTCGGCATGTCGACCGTGCCGGAGGTCATTCTCGCACGGCGCCACGGCATCCGTGTCGCCGGGCTGTCCGTCGTCACGAACATGGGCGCCGGAATGCATGGCGGCGCACCGCATCATACCGAGACGCGCGATGTCGCTGCCGTGGCGTCGACGGCCCTGCGGCGCCTGCTACGCGCCTTCCTTTCGGAGCTTTGAGCCATGTCCGAGGCTGCTATCGCCAGGCGTGCGCTTGGCCTGCTCGACCTGACCGATCTCGCCGACGATGCGACGGCGGAGGGCGCCCGCGACCTGTGCCGGCGCGCCGTCTCCGGCCCCGTGCCGGTCGCTGCGGTCTGCCTCTGGCCGCGTTTCGTCGCAACAGCGCGCGAGGCGCTGGCGGGCAGCGACGTGCGTATTGCGACGGTGGTGAACTTCCCGGACGGCGATACACCGATCGCGCCGGTGATCCGGGAGACCGAGGGCGCACTTGAGGCCGGTGCGGACGAGATCGATCTCGTCCTGCCCTGGCGCTCCCTGCTCGGCGGGGAGACGACGGCGGCGGCGGCGATGGTCCGCAACGTCAAGATGCACTGCGGCGAAAGGCTGCTGAAGGTCATTCTCGAGACCGGCGAGTACCCCGATCTCGACAAGGTGAGGATCGCCTCCGAACTCGCCGTCGCGGCCGGCGCCGATTTCATCAAGACCTCGACGGGCAAGACCGCGCACGCCGCGAGCATTCCCGCCGTGCGCGTGATGCTCGGCGTCATCGCGATGACGGATCGGCCGATCGGGCTGAAGCCCTCCGGCGGCATCCGCACGCTCGCCGATGCGAAGGCCTATCTAGACCTTGCCGACGCGACGATGGGCCCGGGCTGGGCCTCGCCCTCGACCTTCCGTTTCGGTGCCAGTGGCCTCTACACCGCGCTCGTCGCGGCAATCGATGGCAGCGCGCCCGACACGCCGCCGCGCGGGAGTTACTGAATGCGCCTGACCCAGGAGATCATTGCCGCCAAGCGCGATGGTGCGGAATTGGCCGATGCCGATATCCGCCAGATCATCGCCGGGCTGACCGACGGCACGGTCAGCGAAGGGCAGGCGGCCGCCTTCGCCATGGCGGTCTTCTTCAATGGCATGAACGAGAAGGAGCGCGTCGCGCTCACGCTTGCGATGCGCGACTCCGGCACGGTGCTGCGCTGGGACGACCTGCCTGGCCCGGCGCTGGACAAGCATTCGACCGGCGGTGTCGGTGACACGGTGAGCCTGCCGCTGGCGGCGGCGGTCGCCGCCTGCGGCGGCCATGTGCCGATGATCTCCGGGCGCGGCCTCGGCCATACCGGCGGGACGCTGGACAAGCTAGACGCCGTGCCGGGCTATGTGACGCAGCCGGGGATCGGCCTGTTCCGCGAGGTCGTGCGCGAGGTCGGCTGCGCCATCATCGGCCAGACCGCCGATCTCGCGCCGGCGGACAAGCGGCTCTATGCCATTCGCGACGTCACCGCGACCGTGGAGACGATTCCGCTGCTGGTTTCCTCGATCCTGTCGAAGAAGCTCGCCGCCGGCCTTCATGGCCTCGCCATGGACGTGAAGTTCGGCTCCGGCGCCTTCCTGCCTGATTACGCCAGGGCGCAGGCGCTGGCGCAGGCTCTGGTCGGTGTCGCCAACGGTTCCGGCCTGCCGACGACCGCCCTCCTGACCGACATGGACGAGCCGCTCGCCTCGGTCGCCGGCAATGCGCTCGAGGTCGCCTATGCGCTCGACCATCTCACCGGCCGCAGGCGCGAGCCGCGCTTCCACGAGGTCACCGTCGCGCTCGGCGCCGAGATGCTGCTGCTGGGCGGGCTCGCCTCCGATCCGGACACGGCGCGCGCGAAGATCGAAGCCGCCTTCGCATCCGGCGCGGCGGCCGAGCGCTTCGCAAGGATGGTGACGGCGCTCGGCGGTCCGGCG
>NZ_JBIWYK010000228.1:0-5067 GCF_044752385.1 Allobosea sp. CER48
GATGGTGGCAGTTTGCCTAACGGAACGGCAGCTTGACGCCCCCGGGACAGAGTTTCACTATTCTAAACAGGAACAAGACTCTCTTGTTCACCTGGGAGGTTGAGATGCTGCATGAGCTCTCGCGCCGCCAGTTCCTGAAAGCCGCAGGCGCGGGTCTGGGCGGTTCTGCCGTCGCCGCGCTGGGGTTCGGGGGTGCCGAGGAGGCACTTGCCCAGGCCGTGCGGCCCTTCAAGCTGGCGCGCACCACGGAAACGCGAAATACCTGTCCGTACTGCTCCGTCGCCTGCGGCGTGATCATGTACAGCCTCGGCGACAAGTCCAAGAACGCTCACCCTGCGATCATCCATATCGAGGGCGACCCGGACCACCCGACCAATCGCGGCACGCTGTGCCCGAAGGGCTCCGCCCTGCTCGACTTCGTCCACTCGGAAACCCGTACCAAGGTCCCGCAGTATCGCGGGCCGGGCCAGCGCGAGTTCAAGCAGATCAGCTGGGGCGAGGCGCTCGACCGCATCGCGCGGCTGATGAAGGACGATCGCGACAAGAACTTCGTCGCGACGAACCAGGACGGCACGACGGTCAACCGCTGGCTGACCACCGGCTTCCTGGCCGCCTCGGCCACCACCAACGAAACGGCCTTCCTGACCTACAAGGTCGTGAGAAGCCTCGGAGTTCTGGCGTTCGACAACCAGGCGCGTGTTTGACACGGACCGACGGTGGCCAGTCTGGCCCCAACATTCGGTCGCGGTGCGATGACCAACTCCTGGACGGACATCAAGAACACCGACCTCATCATCGTCATGGGCGGCAACGCTGCCGAAGCGCATCCGTGCGGCTTCAAATGGGTCACCGAGGCCAAGGCCCAGCGCGGCGCCAAGCTGATCGTCGTCGATCCGCGCTTTACGCGCACGGCGTCGGTCTCGGATTTCTACGCGCCGATCCGGCAGGGCACCGACATCGCCTTCCTGCTCGGGGTGATCCGCTACTGCATCGAGAACGACAAGATCCAGCACGACTATGTGCGCGCCTTCACCAACGCGCCCTATCTCGTGAAGGAAGGCTTCGACTATCAGGACGGTCTGTTCACCGGCTATGACGAGGCCAAGCGCGACTATGATCGCTCGAGCTGGGAATACGAGCTCGGGCCGGACGGCTATGTCCAGGTCGACGAGACGCTGCAGCACCCCCGGTCGGTCTACCAGCTCCTGAAGAAGCACGTGGCGGCCTATACGCCGGAGATGGTCGAGCGCATCTGCGGCACGCCGAAGGACAAGTACCTCGCGATCTGCAAGATGATCTCGGAGTGCTCGGCGCGCGACAAGACGATGACGTCGATGTACGCGCTCGGCTGGACGCAGCATTCCAAGGGCGCGCAGAACATCCGCACCATGGCGATGGTGCAGCTTCTGCTCGGCAATATCGGCGTGCGCGGCGGCGGCATGAATGCGTTGCGCGGGCATTCCAACATCCAGGGGCTCACCGATATCGGCCTGATGTCGGATCTGATCCCCGGCTATCTGGCGATCCCGAAGGATCGGGAGGTCGATTTCAAGACGTATATGTCGACCCGCGGCTTCAAGCCGCTACGGCCGAACCAGATGAGCTACTGGCAGAACTACGGGAAGTTCATGGTGAGCTTCCTGAAGTCGATGTGGGGGCAGGCCGCGACGGCCGAGAACGACTTCGCCTATCAGTGGCTACCGAAGCTCGACGTCTCCGGCTACGATCTCCTGCGCATCATGGACCTGATGCATCAGGGCAAGGTCAACGGCTATTTCTGCCAGGGCTTCAACCCGCTGCTTTCCGCGCCCAACCGCGGCAAGATCACGGCGTCGCTGTCGAAGCTGAAATTCCTGGTGGTGATGGACCCGCTGCAGACGGAGACATCGCGCTTCTGGAAGGACGAAGGCGTCCATAACGACGTGAAGCCCGAGTCGATCCAGACAGAGGTCTTCGAGCTGCCGACGACCTGCTTCGCCGAGGACGAGGGCTCGCTGGTGAACTCCGGCCGCTGGCTGCAATGGCATTGGCCGGGGCAGGAACCTCCGGGCGAGGCGAAGACCGACACCTGGATCATGGCGCAGCTGCATCTGCGCCTGCGCGAGCTCTACCGGAAGGAGGGCGGCGCCCTTCCCGACCCGGTCGTCAACCTGCATTGGCCCTATCGCGATCCGCAGGACCCGCAGCCTGACGAGATCAGCAAGGAGCTCAACGGCTACGTCGTCTCGACCGTGACCGACCCGGCCGACCCGAGCAAGGTGTTGCTCGAGAAGGGAAAGCAGGTCGACACCTTCGGCCAGCTGCGCGACGACGGCTCGACCGCCTGCGGCTGCTGGATCTATTCGGGCAGCTGGACCGAGCGGGGCAACATGATGGCCCGGCGCGACACCAACGACCCCGGCAATACCGGAGCGTACTCGAACTGGGCCTTCTCCTGGCCGGCCAACCGGCGCATTCTCTACAACCGCGCTTCGGCCGATCTCGACGGCAAGGCGTGGGACCCGAAACGCAAGCTGATCGAGTGGAACGGCACCGCCTGGACCGGCTACGACGTGCCGGACATCGCGGTGAATGCCAAGCCGCGCGATGTCGGCCCGTTCATCATGAACCCCGAGGGTTCGGCCCGCCTGTTCGCCCGCGGACTGATGCGGGACGGCCCCTTCCCGGCCCATTACGAGCCGTTCGAAAGCCCGGTCGCCAATGTTCTGGCGCCCAAGATCCGCGGCAACCCCGCCGCGCGCATCTTCAAGGACGACCTCGCCGCGCTCGGGACCTCCGACAAGTTCCCCTATGCGGCGACCTCCTACCGCCTGACCGAGCATTTCCACTTCTGGACGAAGCATGTCTGGGTCAATGCGGTGCTGCAGCCGGAGTTCTTCGTCGAGATCAGCGAGCAGCTGGCCGCGGAGAAGAACATCCAGAAGGGCGGCTGGGTGAAGGTCTCGTCCAATCGAGGCTCGGTCTATGCCAAGGCGGTCGTCACCAAGCGCATCAAGCCGCTGATTTGCGACGGCAAGACCGTCCACGTCGTCGGCATCCCGCTCCACTGGGGCTTCACCGGTGCGGCCAGGAAGGGCTTCGGCCCCAACAGCCTCACGCCGTTCGTCGGCGACGCCAACACCGATACGCCCGAGTTCAAGGCGTTCCTGGTGAATGTCGAGCCGTCCAACGGGCCGGCGGTCAGCTAGGGAGGGTCCGATGGCAGGATTGCAAAGTCAGGACTTCGCCCGCATCTCGGCGACCACGTTCAGGCCGCCGGATGTCCGCCACGACTTCGAAGTGGCGAAGCTCATCGACGTCTCCAAGTGCATCGGCTGCAAGGCGTGTCAGGCGGCGTGCCTCGAGTGGAACAACCTGCGCGAGGAGATCGGCATCAACCGGGGCGTCTACGACAACCCGCACGATCTGACGCCGAATAGCTGGACTCTGATGCGGTTCACCGAATGGGAGAACCCGGAGAGCGGCAACCTCGAATGGTTGATCCGCAAGGATGGCTGCATGCATTGCGGCGACCCGGGCTGCCTGAAGGCGTGTCCCTCCCCCGGCGCCATCGTCCAGTACAACAACGGCATCGTCGACTTCGTCTCGGAGAACTGCATCGGCTGCGGCTATTGCGTGAAAGGCTGCCCTTTCAACATCCCGCGCATCAGCCAGGCCGATCACAAGGCCTATAAATGCACGCTCTGCTCGGACCGGGTCTCGGTCGGCCAGGCGCCGGCCTGTGCCAAGGCCTGCCCGACCGGCGCGATCGTGTTCGGCACCAAGCAGGCGATGCTGGACTATGCGCAGACGCGGCTGACGGACCTCAAGTCGCGCGGTTTCAAGAACGCCGGCATCTACGATCCGCCCGGCGTCGGCGGCACGCATGTGATGTATGTGCTGCACCACGCGGACCAGCCGCAGCTCTACGCCAACCTGCCGCAGAACCCGCGGATCAGCCAAGTGGTCGAGCTCTGGAAGGGCCTGACCAAATATGCCGGCATGGCGGCGATCGGCTTTGCCGCCACCTTCGCCTTCGTCCACGGGATCGTGGCGCGACGCAACGATGTCAGCCGCGCGGAGGATCGCGAGGCCGAGCATCTGATCGACGAGGAGGCTGCCCGTGGCCGTCAGGCGTGAGGAGGAGCGCACGACCGTCGACCGCTATCCCGGCCGCGTGCGCGTCAATCACTGGATCACCGCGATCTCGCTGATCCTGCTCGCCATCAGCGGGGCGGCGCTGTTCCATCCCGCGCTGTTCTTCCTGTCGAGCCTGTTCGGGGGCGGCTCCAACACGCGCGCCATCCACCCCTGGATCGGGGTCGTGCTGCTGGCGAGCTTTGCAGTCCTGTTCATCCAGATGGTGCGCTACAATTTCTGGGCGAAGGTCGATACGCAGTGGATGCGCCATATCGGCGAGGTGATGTCGGGCCGAGAAGAAAACCTGCCCGAGATCGGAAAGTACAACGGCGCGCAGAAGATCGTCTTCTGGCTGATGACGCTCCTGATCATCGTCCTGTTCGTGACGGGCATCATGATCTGGTACGAATATTTCGGCGCGAGCTTCACCATAGAGCAGCAGCGCTTCGGCCATATCATTCATGCGCTGGCAGCCATCGCGATGCTGCTTGTCGTCATCGTCCATATCTATGCCGGCTTCTACGTGCGCGGTACGATCAGCGCGATGACGGAAGGCAAGGTCACGGGTGGCTGGGCGTTCCGACATCACCGGCTCTGGCTGCGGCAGGAAGCCCGCGAGGGCGTGATCGATGAACGCCAGGCCCCGCCACGCGGCCACAGCGCCGGGCCGGCCGAATAGAACCTTCGCGGGGCGGCTCGCGCCGCTCCGCCTCCCGTGACCCGTGCGGTTCGAGAGGACTGTGAATGAGTGAGGACCCGGGCTTCGCCGCCCTCGAAGACGTCGGCATCGCCGAACGCGACAAGCCGCCCTTCATCAGATTGCCGAATCCGGAGAGCCTGTTCGGCCTGCGCGCGATACGCTTCGCGGCGCTGGCGCCGGGACATCAGCTCGAAGCCTACCTCGTCTTCCTGTCCGAGCTGTCCAAAGTGCAGGACCGGCTGGCACGC
>NZ_JBIWYK010000229.1:0-5056 GCF_044752385.1 Allobosea sp. CER48
TGACCTTGCGGGCGGTCGGAACGGAGGAGGGGCCCGTCGCCAGGGCGCGCGAACTGTTCGAGACGCATTACGAGGAAGACCTGTCGCTGGCCGATCTCGCCCGGCTCACCGGCCTGCCCCGCCATCACCTGATCCGCGCCTTCCGGCGCGAGACCGGGCTGACGCCCCATGCCTATCTGGTCGATGTCCGCGTCCGGCGTGCGCGCGAGCGGCTGCGGCGTGGCGAGATGCCGGGCGATGTCGCCGCGGCAACCGGCTTCTGCGATCAGCCCCATCTGACGCGCGCCTTCAAGGCCCGCTTCGGCGTGACGCCCGGCGCCTTCCGCGCCGCGCATGTCGGCTGAACCGTCGTTTCGAGAGAACAAGCACATGTCCACGATGCGTGACGACATCAGGCGCGGCCTGAACGATATCTGGCCGGCGGCGGTGGCCGCGGCGCCGATCGGTCTGCTGTTCGGGGCGGTGGCCGCGAGCAAGGGATTGTCGCCGCTCGAAGTCTTCCTGATGAGTGCCATGGTCTTCGCCGGTGGTGCGCAGTTCGCCGCCGTCGAGCTGTGGACGACGCCGACGCCGGTGGCGGCACTGATTTTCTCGACGCTGCTGATCAATGCGCGCCATGTACTGATGGGCGCGTCGCTGGCGCCGAAGCTGCAAGGCTTCAGCCGCTGGCAGAAATTCCTCGGCCTCTACTACATGGCAGACGAGAACTGGGCGCTTGCCGAGAAACGCGCCCGCACGCACCGCCTGACGCCGGCCTACTGGTTCGCGATGGTCATCCCCTTCGTTCTGGGCTGGCTGATCAATTCGACGCTGGGCGCCACCATCGGCGCAGTTCTGGGCGATCCGAAGCGGCTGGGCGCCGATTTCGCCTTCACGGCGCTGTTCATCGCGCTGGTCGCCGCCTTCTGGAAGGGACGGGTGACGTTCTGGACGGTGGCCGCTGCCGGGATCGCCTCGGCGGTGACCTATCGTCTTGTGGGGCCGCCCTGGCATGTCGCGGCGGGTGCGCTCTGCGGGTTGCTGGCGGCGTGGTTCGCGGCGGGCGCGGAAGAGCGGCCGGTGACGAAGGAGGCCGAAGCGTGAGCGTCGATCCGGTCAACCTCCTCGCCTTTCTCGGCATGGCGATCGTGACCTATGGCACGCGCGTCGCCGGACTTGCGCTCGCCGGGCGGCTCAATCTGTCGCCGCGCGCGCAGGCCGCCTTCGATGCGATCCCGCCCGCAGTCCTGGTGGCGGTGATCGCGCCGAGCGCGCTCGCGACGGGCTGGGCCGAGACGGCTGCGGCGGCGATCGCGGCGCTGGCCGCGACGCGGCTGCCGCTGCTGGGTGTCGTCGCCGTGGGTGTGGTCGCGGTGGTGGCGTTCCGGATGGTGCTCTAGCAGGCCCTGGTGAGGGAAGCTGCGGATGGCCGGGATACGCCCGGCCATCCCCGGATCACAACGGCCGGCAGGCGGCTTCGAGCCAGCCCTTCGCCTCGCCGGTTACGAGCGGAGACAGCTTCTCCCAGACCTTGGCGTGATAGCCGTCGATCCAGGCGATCTCGCCGTCGTCGAGCATGTTCTTGTCGATCAGCGCCCGCTCATAGGGGCACCAGGTGATCGTCTCGAAGCCGTAGATCGTGCGCTCGGCGCCGGGGATCTGGCGCTCTTCGACGACGATCAGGTTCTCTATGCGGATACCGTACTCGCCCTGCTTGTAGTAGCCGGGCTCGTTGGAGAGGATCATGCCCGGCTCCAGCGGCGTGGTGCCGAGCTTGGACAGGCGCTGCGGCCCCTCATGGACGGAGAGGTAGCTGCCGACGCCATGGCCGGTGCCATGGTCGAAGTCGAAGCCGCCCTGCCAGAGCGGCAGCCGGGCGAAAGCGTCCAGCTGCGCGCCGGACGTACCCTTGACGAAGACCAGCCGCGAGATCGCGAGATGGCCCTTGAGCACGCGGGTGTAGCGATCCCGCATCTCGGCTGTGGGCTCGCCGATGACGATGGTGCGCGTGATGTCGGTGGTGCCGTCCTCGTACTGGCCGCCTGAATCCACCAGGAAGATACCGGGTTCCAGCTTGCGGTTGGTCGCCTCGCTGACGCGATAATGCGGCAGTGCGGCGTTGGGCCCGGCGCCGGCGATCGTCGTGAAGGAGACGTCCTTGAGCTGCCCGGTCCTGAGCCGCTCGGCCTCGAGCGCCGCGACGGCGTCGATCTCGGTCAGGCCACCCTTTGGCGCCTCGCGCGCGAGCCAGGAGAGATAGTTGGTCATCGCTGCACCGTCGCGCAGATGGGCGGCGCGGGCGCCGCTCAGCTCGGCGGCGTTCTTGCGCGCCTTCATCAGTGCGATCGGGTCGCTGCCGGCATCGGGCGTGCCGCCGGCCTCGCGGATCAGCGCCGCCAGGGCCGAGGCGGCGGTCGTCGCATCCAGCCGGACCCTGGCCTTGGCGGCGCCGAGCTTCCTGAGCTGGTTCTCGAGCTCGGCCGGCGCCGCGATCTCGCCGACCGCGCCGATGGCGTCGCCGGCCTCGTTGGTGATCTTCTCGGGCGCCAGAAAGACGGTAGGGCGGCCTTCGCGCGGGACGATGGCGTAGCCGAGCGGCAGCGGCGTGTGCTCGACATCGCCGCCGCGGATGTTGAAGACCCAGGCCAGCGCGTGCGGGTCGGAGACGACGAGGGCATCGACCTTCGCCTCGGCCAGCGCCTTGCGGATGCGGCCGAGCTTGGCGGTGGAATCCTCCCCGGCATAGGCCGCGGGATGGGCCTTGATCGGCGCTGCCGGGGCGGCCGGGCGGTCCGACCAGAGCGCATCGATCGGGTTGGCGGTGACGGCGACGAGGCTGCCGCCGGCTGCAGCCACGGCCTTTTCCAGCTTGGCGACGCCGTCGACGGTGTGCAGCCAGGGATCGTAGCCGAGCTTGCCGCCGGCCGGCAGGTTCTGCTCGATCCAGCGCTCCAGCGGTGTCTCCTCCATGCGGACGGGGGTGACGACCTTCGTGTCGGTCTGCTCGGCCGACTGGATGGTGTAGCGGCCGTCGACGATCAGCGCCGCCTTGTCGGCCAGCACCACGGCGCTGCCGGCGGAGCCCGTGAAGCCCGTCAGCCAGGCGAGGCGGGCCATATGGGCCGGGACGTATTCACCCTGATGCTCGTCGGCGCGGGGAACGACGAAGCCGTCCAGACCCTGGGCAGCCAGCGCCTTGCGCAGCGCGGCGACGCGGCCGGCGACCAGCCGGGGATCGCTGGGTTCGGAAAAGGACTGGAAGCGGCAGGTCGGCAGGGTCGAATCGGTCATGGCAAGGTCCGGCATCGTTTGCGCCATCGTCGCGCTCCGCCCGCGAAAGCGCCAGCGCAAAAGCACCGTCGGCGTGGTGCCCGTTTCGTGGGAGCACGCTGCCTCATTGAGCCGCATTGTGTCGCTTGGTTATGCAATCGACGCAAATATTAACGAGATCGGACGGATTGCATGCGTTTCGTGCATATCTCGCATATGCGAACACATCTTCTCGCAAGTGCGAAATGATCCCACCTTAGTCGCATAAGAGAACGAGGAAGCGACCGGGACTGTCCTTCGTTTTTCGGAGATGGACCCATGACATACGTGCTTGATAATGCCGACGTGCTGCCCGTACCGGTGGTGGCCGAAACAAAGGCTCGCAAGGCTGACAAGCCGAGCCTGATGCAGCGCCTCTATGCCGCGCTGATCGAGAGCCGGAAACGCTCCGCCGCTCGCGAGCTGCGCGCCCGCAACCTCCTCGTCAACGAGGCCGAGATCGTTCTGGGCGGATACCCGTCCGCGACGCTGTCGAGCGACGTCTCGCTGCCTTTCAACCGCTGAATTCACGGCTGTTGCGGCAATACCGCGCGCCGACAACGCACAGGAACCGAACCATGATCGCCATCATCAAGCATGTCGCCGAACAGATCGCGGATGCCGCGAAGTTCGCGGCCGCCGTCTGGCACGATGCCCGCAGCCTGCAGGCCGAGGCCGAGCGCAAGTACGGCCAGATCGACTTCTGAAGCGGAACGAGTAACGGCCTCGCGTCCCCCAGGGTCGCCGGAGGTCAGGCAGGGCGGCGAAGCCTCGGGGCTGCGCCGCCTTTTTTCATGACCAGCGTCGCCCAGCCCTCACGCAGCGACTGGCTGACGAGATAGATGCCGTGATGCCGGTAGGCCGAGGCCACGCCGGCGACGTCCATGGCGAGCAGCCCGGACAGGATCAGCGTGCCGTCGCGCGAAAGCACGCGCGCGATCGAGGGCGCAAGCTGCCGCAGCGGCCCGGCGAGGATATTGGCGAAGACGAGGTCGAAATGGCCGGAGCGGTTCGCCTTGGCGTGGCGCAGGCCCGGCGCGACATAGAGATCGAGCGCGTTGGGTGCGTGATTGAGACGCGCATTATGGGCGGAGACCTCGACCGCAACCGCGTCGATGTCGCCTGCGACGACCTTGCGCTTGATCTGCTTGGCCAGCGCCAGCGCCAGAATGCCGGTGCCGGTGCCGACATCGAGGCCGCGGCGCGGGCGGCGCTTCTTCAGCTCGGCGTCCAGCGCCATCAGGCAGCCCGAGGTCGTTCCGTGATGGCCGGTGCCGAAGGCGAGCGCCGCCTCGATCTCGATGGCGACGTCGTTGACCTGCACGACGTCCCGGTCATGCGCACCATGGACGATGACGCGGCCGGCGCGCACCGGCTTCAGCCCGTCGAGGCTGTTCGCGACCCAGTCTTTCGTGTTCACGGTGGTGAAGGGCGTGCTGTCGACGAGATCGCCGACGACCGGCCTGAGCAGGTCGCGCACTGCCTCCTCGTCCGGGTGGTGGGCGAAATAGATCTCGACCTTCCACGGCGCATTCAGCGAGAGCGTGGTGATGCCCTGCTCGATCTCGAAGGCCGAGATCGCGGTCTCGGTCGGGTCGAAGATCTCGCCGAGCAACTCGGTCAGGGCCCGGGCCTTCTCGCCCGAGGTGGAGAGTTCGAAGACGGTTGCGACCGTCGCTGGCAGGAGGCCTTCGCGCATGGCGCGGGCTTAGCAGGCGGGCCGGCCGCTGTCATCGGAAATGGCCGGTGCTGCCACAGCGAAACCTGA
>NZ_JBIWYK010000230.1:0-5053 GCF_044752385.1 Allobosea sp. CER48
TTTGCCCGGCCGCGAACGCCCTTCAATCACAAAAGTATCTCCGGGCTTTCCAGCGCCTCGCGCAGATCGGCCATGAAGCGGGCAGCGGCGACGCCATCCACGATCCGGTGGTCCGAGGACAACGTGAAGCTGGCCATCGGTCGCAGGACGATCTCACCGTCACGGCCGACCGGCTTGTCGACGGTGCGGCCGACCGCGAGGATCGCGCCCTGCGGCGGGTTGATGATCGCTGTGAAGCTGTCAACGCCGTACATGCCGAGATTGGAGATGGTGAAGGTACCGCCACCAAGCTCGGCCGGCGTCAGCGTACGCTTGGCCATCCCCTCGCGAAGCCGGGCGAACTCGCGTGTCATGGCCGGCATGTCCATGCCGCCGGCATCGCGCAGCACGGGCACGACGAGATCGCCGTCGCGCTCCATGGCAATGCCGATATCGATGCGCTCGTGGAAACGGGTCGCCTCGCCCTCGGCCGAGGCGTTGATGACCGGGTGGTCGCGCAGGATGCGCGCGGCGACGCGGGCAATCAGCACGGTCAGGCTGGGCTTCGGCGCTTCGATGCGCTCATGGCGCCTGGCGAGGCGGCCGAGCAGCTCGCGCGCGGCGCTCATCTCGATCTCTGAGGTGAGATAGAAATGCGGCGCGGTGCGCACGCTCTCGGAGAGCCGGTTCGCGACGATGCGGCGGATCGCAGAGAAGGGTTGCAGGCGGCCTTGCGAGGCGTTCACCGCAGGGACGGGCGCGGAAGCCGTGTCCTGTGGAGCGCAGCACGGCCGCTGCTGGAGCTGGCGCTTCACATCCGCTTCGCCGATGCGCCCGCGCGGGCCGGTGCCAGCCACTGTGTTGAGGTCGAGGCCGTTCTGGCGGGCGATCCGGCGAGCAAGCGGGGTGGCGCGCAGGCCTGAAGCCGTAGGCGGTATCGCAATCGCCTGGGCGATCGGTGCGTCGATCCTCGCGAGGGATTCGGTAGCCGCGGCGGCAGCCGGCTCGGACGGTGCGGTCGCGGCCTCACCGTCGAGATAGATCCAAGCAACGGGTGTTCCGACCGAGATGGGCACGCCGGTTTCGGCCCTGATGTTCCGGATTGCGCCGGTGGCGGGCGCCTCGACCTCCATCACGGCCTTGTTGGTGCCGATCTCGAAGATCGTGTCGCCCTGGCGGACCTGATCGCCTTCCTTGACGTGCCAGGCCTCGATCGTGCCCGTCTCCATGTCCATGTCGACCTTGGGAAGGATGACCTCGATGGGCATCAGGCTTCCCCGCGACGCACGAGGTTGCTGGCCGCTGTGACGATGTCGTCCTCCTGCGGAACGGCCGCCTTCTCGAGAACCGGATTGTAGGGGATCGGCGAATCCGCGCCGCCGAGCCGGATGATCGGCGCATCCAGGAAATCGAAGACCTCGCTCTCGGCGATCATCGCCGAGATCTCGGCACCGATGCCCATGGTCTTCACGCCTTCGTATACGACCAGCAGGCGATGCGTCTTGCGCACGCTCTCGGCGATCGTGGTGAAGTCGATCGGGCGGATCGAGCGCAGGTCGATGACCTCGGCCGAGATGCCGTCGGCGGCGAGGCGCTCGGCCGCGGCCTCGGCCTTGCGGGCCATGATCGAAGAGCCGACGATGGTGACGTCCGCCCCCTCGCGGCGGATCGCGGCCTTGCCGATCGGCACGCGATAAACTTCGGCAGGAACGTGGCCCTTGGTCTTGTAGA
Source organism: Allobosea sp. CER48 (assembly GCF_044752385.1). Classification (NCBI taxonomy): domain Bacteria; kingdom Pseudomonadati; phylum Pseudomonadota; class Alphaproteobacteria; order Hyphomicrobiales; family Alloboseaceae; genus Allobosea; species Allobosea sp. CER48. Next base: position 1,711 of record NZ_JBIWYK010000230.1, read on the forward strand.
GCAGCTTGTGCTCGAAGATCAGGACCGGATTGGGGTCATCGATCGCGGCGAGCAGCATGCCCTTGGCGTCATGCGGGGTGCTCGGCTGCAGCACCTTGAGTCCCGGCACATGAGCGAACCAGGCTTCGAGGCTCTGGCTGTGCTGGGCGGCCGCGCCCGTGCCGGAGCCACCGGGCAGGCGCACGACCATCGGCACGCTTGCCTTGCCGCCGAACATGAAGCGAATCTTGGCCGCCTGGTTGACAAGCTGCTCCATGGCGAGCGTGACGAAATCCGAGAACTGGATTTCCAGCACCGGGCGCATGCCGGTAATGGCTGCGCCGACCGCCGCCCCCGCGATGCCGAGTTCGCTGATCGGCGTATCGATCACGCGATCCTTGCCGAAGCGGTGGACGAGATCGCCGGAGACGCCGAAGGCGCCGCCATAGACACCGACATCCTCACCGAACAGGAAAACGCGCTCGTCCGTCTCCATCGCTTGGCCGAGCGCCTCGCGTACGGCCTCGGCATAGGAGAGCTCGCGGATGTCGCTCACGGCTTCGAGCGTGTCAGAGGGCATAGACGTCACGGGTCAGCTCTTTCGGATCCGGGTCCGGGCAGGCGCGGGCGAATTCGACGGCGGCGTCGATATCGCGCTGCGCGTCTTCTTCCAGCTTCATCAACGCGGCGGCATCGAAGCGGTCATGTGCCTTGAGCTCGTCCTCAAGCCGCCGGATCGGGTCCTGATTGCGCCATTCCTCGATTTCCTCCTTGGAGCGGTAGAGGTTGCGGTCGCTCTTGGAATGGCCGCGCCAGCGATAGGTCTTGCACTCGATCAGCGAGGGCCCATCGCCGGAGCGGGCCCGCGCGATAGCAACCCGTGCGACAGCCGCGACGCCAGCGAGGTCGTTGCCGTCCAGGCAATGGCCGGGCATGCCGTAGGAGGCCGCGCGGTCGGCCACATTCGCCACCGCCATGGCGCGGCCGATATCCATCGACATGCCGTATTTGTTGTTCTCGCATACGAAGACGACAGGCAACTTCCAGATCGAGGCCATGTTCAGCGCCTCGTGGAATGCACCTTCGTTCGAGGCGCCATCACCAAAGAAGACCATGCAGACCCGGCCATTCTTCTGCGCCTTGATGCTCATGCCGACGCCGACCGCGATCGGCAGGCCACCGCCGACGATGCCGTTGGCGCCCAGATTGCCCCCCTCCACATCGGCAATATGCATCGAGCCGCCGCGGCCCTTGCAGTAACCGGTTTCCTTGCCGAAAAACTCGGCGAACATCAGCTTCGGCTCGGCGCCGCGCGCGATGCAGTGACCGTGGCCACGATGGGTCGAGAGGATGTAGTCGTGCGCTTCGAGCGGCAGCGTCGTGCCGACGGCGCTTGCCTCCTGACCGATCGAGAGGTGCATCGTGCCGTGGATCAGGCCACGCATATAGCTCGCCTCGGCTGCCTCCTCGAACTTGCGGATCAGGTGCATGCGGGTCAGCGCCTGCGCCACTGTCGCATCGTCGAGCGCGGCGAGCTCAGGCCGCTGGTTCGGCTTCTGATGGGTATTCATGCCTGGGCTCCGGAGGTCAACGCGGCGACCATCGCGTCCTGGGCGCGGCGCACCTCGACGATCTTGAGCCGCTCGTCCGGCGTGGCATCGGCCAGCGTGATGAGCTCGCCTTTGCGGACCGGCCGGGTCATCGTCGCGCCCTGGGCGAGCCCTATCGGCAGGGCCCTGCGCGCCTGCGCGTCGGCGCGGGAGAGCGCGAAGCCGCGATAGCCGTACTCGCCGATGGCATCGAGCGTCTCACCGACGGCGAGATCGCGCTTTGCGACGCAGCCGACTTCCGAAGTCGGCACCGGCAGCGGCCGCATATGGCTCTGGTTGAAGATGACGGCGGCCGCTGCCGAGAGAGGTACTTCCAGACTGGTCAGGTGATAGGGCCGGAAGAAGGAATAGTAGGGACCCGGGCCGAGATGCAGGTCGCTCATCCGCTCGCGGACACGGGGATGGCGCATTTCCGCGACGGCGAAGACACCGGGCGCGACGCCCTTGGCCACCGAGAAATCGACGACGCCCTTCCTCGAGAGCAGGCCGCCTTCCTCCCGCGGGCAGAAATAGTTCTGCAATTCGTCCTTCGGCGCGGCCGGGCCGTGCATGCCGGGAACATCCGGCACGAAGCCGCAGGCATTGGCGATGGCCACCATCTCGACCATCGTCTTGGAGCCGTCGACGAACTCGACGAGCATGCGCGGATTCATGTTGCGGCGGGTGGCTTCCTCGACGTAGTCGGCGGGCACGGCGTCGATCCGGAACGGATTGTTCTTGCCCTTGCCGGCCGCGACCACCGGATAGCCCATGGCGCGGATGAAGTTGATCAGCTCCATCGCAGCGGCGGGCTCGTCGCCGGCGCCAAGTGTGTAGACCACGCCGGCCTTGGCTGCCTCGACGGCGAGATACGACCCGATGGTGATGTCGGCCTCGACATTCATCATCACGATATGCTTGCGCTCGCCGATTGCTGTCAGCGCGACGCGCGAGCCGGCCTCAGGATTGCCGGTGGCATCGATGATGACGTCGACGGACGGCGAGCGGCAGATCAGGTCGAGCGAGGTCGTGGCGGCGATGCGGCCCCTGCGCCTGCTGGCGTCGAGTCCGGCCTCGTCGGTGATGGTGTCAACCTCGCCCTTGCGTCCGGCGAGCGCAGCCGCCTCGCCGACGCGCTCCGGCGCGATATCGGCGACGGCGGTGATCTCGATACCGGCCATCTGCGAAATCTGGACGACGATGTCGGTGCCCATCTGGCCGGCGCCGATCAGGCCGACGCGTACGCGCTTGCCAGCCTTCTCGCGGTGTTCGAGCGCCTCGGCCAGGGACAGGCCCGCAGCGGGCGCGCCGAACGGCGACGGCGTCTGGATCGCGGCCATGATCGTGGCATCTCCCTAGGACATATGTTCTTTGAATAGAACAAAAGATCAGATCTTTCGTGCTGTCAAGCGAACATATGTTCAATACGGTTGCCTTTTCCGGTGCGATGCTGCGATGCTGCGGACGAGCAGGCAGCGTGGCGACGGAACGTTGGAAGACATCATCGACGCCGGACATTCTCACCGCGAGGAGCCGATCGCAGACGCCAAGGTCCGCGCGGCATGGCTCTATTACGTCGAGGGGCTGACGCAGGAGCAGATCGCCGAGGCGCTGGGTCTCAGCCGGATCAAGGTGGTGCGCATGCTGGCTGCGGCCAGGACCGAGGGCTTGGTCAAGATCCGGATCGACGCGCGCTCGGCGCGGCAGGCCGGGCTGGAGCGCGGCCTCGTGACGCGTTTCGGCCTCGACGAGGCGGTGGTGGTGCCTGCGACCCG
>NZ_JBIWYK010000231.1:0-5025 GCF_044752385.1 Allobosea sp. CER48
GGAGGCCGCGCGCCGTCAGCCCGAGACCGCGGCCCAGCCGCAGCAGCCGGCCAAGGCCGGATGGCTCTCCGACCTGCTCAGCCGCGCCTCGCGCGACGACAAGCCGGAGCCGAGCAAGCCGACGACGCATTCGATCGAGAAGCTCGACTCGCTCTCCGTCGATATCGCGCGGATGATCGACCATGACGCCGCCGTCGAGCTGTGGGATCGCTACAAGCGGGGCGAGCGCAACGTCTTCACCCGCCGGCTCTATACGCTGCAGGGCCAGCAGACCTTCGACGACATCCGCCGCAAGTACCGGCGCGATCCGGAGTTCAAGGAGACGGTCGATCGCTACATCGACGAGTTCGAGCGACTGCTCGGCGAAGCGGCCAAGGATGACCGCGACTCGATGGTGGCCAAGACCTATCTCACCTCCGAGACGGGCAAGGTCTACACCATGCTGGCCCATGCCAGCGGTCGCTTCGAGTAAGCGACCGGCTCGCGGCGTCGACGCCGGAAAGGCCGCCCACCGGGCGGCCTTTCCTTTTCGCGGCGGGCTTCAGCGAGTTGCGCCGAAGCGCGCCTCACCCCGGCTGAGGAAGCAGGCCTTGTCGAAAAGGGACAGGTCGAGCGGGTTGGGCAACCGCACATCGGCGATGTCAGGGAACGGCTTCTCCGACGCGTCATAGGAACGGTCGATCTGGGAGAGGAAGACGAGAACAAGCCCCCTCTCCCGCGCGAAAGTCCGCAGCGTCCTGACCTGAACGCCCAGTTCCGGCGTATCGCGCCGCTGGTCGAGCAGTTGCAGGTAGTCGATCACGGCCACCGTGGCGTGCGGCGCCGTCGCCAGCGCTCCGACGATGTACGCGGCGCTGATCGCATCCGAGCAATCGCAGTCGAACAGGCCGGCGATCGCATCCCGATCGATGCCGAGCGAACGCAGACGCGCCGCGACATCGAGCGGCGTGTATTCGAGCGTGAAGAAGATGCCGCGGCGTCCGGCCTTGACGGCCTCCGCAAGCAGCGCGAGGCCGGCCAGCGTCTTGCCCTGTCCCGGCCGCCCGGCCATCAGGACGAGGTCGCCCGGGGCCAGTCGGGGCAGAAGCGCGTGCGCGGTTTCCGGCCGCGGTTGCGTCGCGACGAGCAGGCTCCAGCTGCGATAGCCTTCATCCGCGGCTATGCGATCAAGCGCGGCGTGCAGCGGAATCCGGTCACTGCGGCTCAGCAGCCTGGCCCTGCGCTTCAGCAGATGGATCGGGGCCGACAAGGTCATGTCATGAACCTCCTATCGCGGGCAGCGCGCGCAATCCCTCCTCATGCGTGTTGCCCGGACAGTCGGTCAGGTCGTCGAAGATGCCCTGTATGATGATACTTCCCCGGCTGGAGGGGGGAGGCTCGGGCAGAGCCTGAATCGCAAATTAGCCGATCCCGTTGCGACAGGCCACGCGGATCAGCGTGCCCAGCGCACGATCTCGACAAGCACCTGCGAAAGCGCGCGGTCGAGCGCGTGCGTCGCGCCGGCGCCATCGACGGCACCGGCCGGAACGCGCGCCGAGAAAAGCCGTGCACGCTGGATCTTGCCGCTCTGGTCCCCGACGATCCGGGCGGTGATCTCGACCACCGCTGTACCGCTCGCGGCGTCGATGTTGAAGCTGCGGATGTCGGTGTTGAGCTGAACATCCGGCTGGATGCGCTGCCCCGGTGCCGAGACGGAGCCGACACGGCTGGCATTCTCGAAGGTCTGGATCAGCCGCGCCTGCACCAGCGCCGGAATGCGGTCGGCCCATTGAGCTCCACCGACGAAGGAGAGCGCGCCGCTGGAATCGCGGACGATGACCCGGTCGGAATCGAGCGCCTGCACCGTGGTCGGCTCGGCCACCACCATGACCGCGCGCGAACCGCCGACCTTGCCGAAGCCGCTCGGCGCCGAGAGATCGAAGGTCGTCGGCGTGGAACCGCCGCAACCGGCGAGCATGGCGGCGACGGCCAGCATGAGCGTTGCGATACGGGGAGCTTTGGTCGCCGGAAGGCGCGGTGCCTCGATCGTCATGGGCTAGCGGGATCCGTTGTATTGCGGGAGCGGCGCCCTGCCGCCGAAGATGAACTGCTGCGGGTTGCGTTCGAAATTCCGCAGCGTGCGGTTGAGTTCGGTCAGGGTCTTCTTTCCGTCGGCGGCGAGGCTCTCGACATCGCGCAGCCCCGGCCCGGTGAAGCGGCTGATGCCGCTCGTGATCTCGGCGGTGCGCTTGTCTAGGTTGTCGGCGAGGGTCCGGATCGACTTGGCGGCGTCGGCGACCTCCTGGAAAGCGCTGCGGCCGTCCGGGCCCGAACCCGATTCGAGGAAGCCCTGTGCCGCTTTCAGCACGCCGTCGATCTGGTCGGCCGCCTTGTCGAGCTTTGCCGAGATCGAGGCGGCGTCCTTGACGACCTTCGCGACGTCGGCGCTCGAGCCGCCGAGCGCGCCGGTAAACTTGTCGATGTTGTCGACGATTCCGGCGATCTTCTGCCTGTCGACCGAGCGCACCACGCCCGTCAGCTCCTCGCTGAGCGTCTGCAGTCGCTGCGAGAGCGGCTGGATCGTCTCGGCGATGTTGCCGAAGCCAGCCATGAGCTTGTCGACGCCGTCGGCATTGTTGCCGAGCGCCTGCGAAAATTTCTCGACATTCCGGACGGTGTTGCTGATCGGGCCGGCATTCTGCTTGATCAACCCGTCAAGCGAGGTGAGCATGGTATCGGCCTTCTGCGCGACGTTGCGCACGGTCTCGATGATATCCTGCAGCTCCGAGCGCTCGGCGATGATGGTCGGCATCGGCTCGCCGGGCTTCGCGGTCAGGACCGCCGCGTCCGGGGCGCCACCGATGAGCTGCAGCGCCACCACGCCTGCCAGGCCCTGCGCCTCGATGCGGGCCCTGGTGTCGTCACGCAGTGGGGTCGTGTTGGCGACCTGAATGACCGCATAGATGCGGCGCGGATCGTCCGGCTGCAACTCGATGCTTGTGACTTCGCCGACGCGCAGGCCGTTGAAGAGCACGCTCGAACCGCGGCCGAGGCCCGTCACGGTGCCGGTGAAGATCACCCGCACGCTCTCCTTGCGCCCTGCCCCACCACTGTTGAACCAGTAGACGAAGCCGAACGCGGCGGCGAGGACCGCGAGGGTGAAGAGCCCGACGAGTGCGTAGTTGGCGCGCGATTCCATGCCCTAGCCGTTTCGTTCCCGCTCTCCGGCCGGCAGCCGGGCCATGGCGCGCTCGCCGCCGAAATAGGCCTTCAGCCACGGATGCTCCGACGCCAGCATCGTCGCCAGCGGGCCGACCGCGATCACCTTCCTGTCCGCAAGGGCGGCGATTCGGTCGCAGGCATGATACAGGCTGTCGAGATCATGGGTTACCATGAAGACGGTCAGGCCCAGTGTCTCCTTCAGAGTGATGATGAGATCGTCGAATTCCGCGGCGCCGATGGGGTCGAGCCCCGATGTCGGCTCGTCGAGGAAGACGATCTCCGGGTCGAGCGCCAGTGCCCGCGCCAGCGCGGCCCGCTTGATCATGCCGCCCGAGAGCTCCGAGGGCACCTTGTCGGCCGCATCCGGCGGCAGTCCGACCAGATCCAGCTTCACCATCGCAAGTTCGTCGAGCAGATCGGAAGACAGATGCAGGTACTCCCGCATCGGCACCTGGATGTTCTGCTTGACCGTCAGCGCCGAGAACAGCGCGCCCTGCTGGAACATCACGCCGGTACGGCGTTCGAGGACGCGACGCTGCGGCGGTGTCAGCGTGTCGACATCCTCGCCGAAGACCTCGATCGTGCCGCGCGCCTTGCGCACCAGGCCGAGGATCGTCCGCGTCAGCACGGACTTGCCCTGCCCCGAGCCGCCGACGAAGCCCAGGATCTCGCCGCGCAGTACGTCGAGGTTGAGCCCGTCCATGATGACCTTGTCGCCGAACGCGACCTTGAGGTTGCGGACCCGAATGACGGCATCGGCTTCGCCCGCCTGCTTGCTCTCGGCCGGCGAAGCCACCTGAACCGGGTTTCTGTCGGGGAAGGCCATCGTCAGAACTCGATCGATGCGAAGAACATGGCGAAGAGGCCGTCGACGACGATGACCATGAAGATCGCCTTGACCACCGAGGCCGTGACCTGGCGGCCGAGCGATTCCGCCGAGCCCTGCACCGCCAGCCCCTCGATCGAGGCGATCAGCCCGATGACGAAGGCCATGAACGGCGCCTTGATCAGGCCGACGGCGAAGTGCTTCCAGGTGATCACCGATTGCAGCCGGGCGAGGAAGGTGTCGACGCCGATGCCGCCATAGAGCCAGGCGACGAGCCCGGCGCCGACGAGGCCTGCCATCGCCGAGATGAAGGTCAGGATCGGCAGCGAGATGATGAGGGCGAGGATGCGCGGGACGACGAGCACCTCGATCGGGTCGAGCCCCATAACGCGCAGGGCGTCGATCTCCTCACGCATCTTCATCGAGCCGATCTCGGCGGTGAAGGCCGAGCCCGAACGGCCGGCGATCATGATCGACGTCAGCAGCACCGCGAGCTCGCGCAGGATCAGGATGCCGGTGAGGTTGACGACGAAAGCCGAGGCGCCGAACTGCTGGAGCTGGAAGATGCCCTGCTGCGCGACGATGCAGCCGACCAGGAACGAGATCAGCATGATGATCGGCGCACCGTTGAAGGCGATCAGCTCGATCTGGTTGACGAGCGAAGGCCCGCGGAACTTGCGGGGCCCGAGGACGACGCCGACGGACCCGACCACGACCTCCCCGAGGAACATCGCGCCGCCGACCATGTCGCGGCCGAAGCGCACCACGGCCTCGCCGATATCGACCAGGATGTCGACCACGCGGAAATGCCTGTGCGCCGGCTTCTCCTCGTCATGGACATGCACCTCGGCGAGCAGGGTCGTATGCTCGGGCTTGTCGCTGACGATGTCGATGGCGGCGCCATCCCGCTCGCGGCGTGCCTTCAGGCGGTTGAGGATATAGGCGCCGAGCGTGTCCAGGCGCGTGACGTTCGAGAGGTCGAGCCGGGCGCGGCTTGC
>NZ_JBIWYK010000232.1:0-4973 GCF_044752385.1 Allobosea sp. CER48
AAAGGCAGGCGGAAACGATCAAAACCGAACGCATTGTGAGCCCTCCGACGATGAGAACATAGTTAGAACAGAAAGCGGTTTGTTCCGCAACTGTTCTCACACGTCCCACATCACGACAGACGCCCCTGATGGCCGGCCTACTCGTCCGGGGCCTCGACGATCGGATCGTAGGGCGCCTCGTCGAATCCCAGCAGGTTCCAGCTCTGCCGCATATGCGGCGGCAGCGGCGCGCTCACGTCGATCGTACCCTTTCCGCGCGGGTGCGGCAGCACGATCCGCCGCGCCAGCAGGTGCAGCTTGTTCTGGATGCCGCCCGGCAGTTCCCAGTTCTGGATGTTGAAGTACTTGGGGTCGCCGACGATCGGATGGCCGATATGGGTCGTGTGGGCGCGCAGCTGGTGCGTGCGCCCCGTCACCGGCTTCAGCGACAGCCATGCCAACTTCTGCGCGGCGGTCTCGACCACGGCGTAGTAGGTCACCGCATGCATCGCGCCGTCCTCGCCATGCTGGGCGACGGCCATGCGCTGGTCGCCGTCATAAGCCTCCTCGCGCGCAAGATAGGTCGAGATCCGCCCCTGCTTCACCCGCGGAACCCCGGCCACCAGCGCCCAGTAGACCTTGCGGGCCGAGCGCGAGCGGAAGGTCTTGGCCAGCGTCGCCGCCGCGAAGCGCGACTTGGCTATGACCAGGCAGCCGGCCGTATCCTTGTCGAGCCGGTGCACGAGACGCGGCTTCTGCCCGTCCTTGCCGGTCAGCGCCTCCAGCATCTGGTCGACATGCCTGGTGGTGCCGGAGCCGCCCTGCACGGCGAGGCCCGCCGGCTTGTTGAGGACCATGACATCGTCGTCCTCATAGAGCGTGATCGAGCGCAGGAAGCCGATCGTGTCGGCATCCGCCTTGCCCGAGCGGGGCCGCTCGGCCTGCTGCTCCAGCTTCAGCGGCGGGATGCGCACGGTCTGCCCTTCGCTGAGCCGATCCTTGCTGTCGGCGCGCTTGCCATCGACGCGCAGCTCGCCCTTCCGGACGATACGCTGGATATGGCTGAAGGAAAGCTGGGGGAACCGCGACTCGAGAAAGCGGTCGATCCGCATCTCGTTCTCGTCGGGCGTCACCACGAGCTGCTGCACGCCGGTGGAAAGCACCTGTGCCGTCTCGGCCCTCACCTGCGCTCGTGTCGGCTTGGGGGCTTCCTCCGCCCTCGGCGGGCGCGGCGAATGCGGGACGCGCTCCTCGCCCTGCGCAGGCCGCGCCGCTGCGCGGCGGCGGGCGTCGTGGCTCGGCCGCTTGCCGCGTGGAGCCCCTGCGGATGGCGGCTTGCCGCCACGTCCGGAAGCGCCGCCCTTGTTGCCCGGCCCGGCCTTGCCGGGGCCCTTGCCGCCAGTCCTCATGTCAGCCCCCGCACAACAGCAAGCCCACCGACTAGCGCGGCCAGCGATACCACCACCGAGCCGACGACGTAGGTCGCCGCCAGCATCTCCTCTCCGCGCTGCCAGAGCAGCACGGCATCGAGCGAGAAGGCCGAAAAGGTGGTGAAGCCGCCGAGGATGCCCGTGGCGAGGAAGAGGCGCAGATCCTGCGAGGCGCTCTCCCCTGCCTTGAAGGCGAACCAGCCTGCGACCAGGCCCATCAGTCCGGAGCCGATGATGTTGATCGCCATGGTCCCATAGGGAAAGCCCATGCCGAGCCAGCGCGGCGAAACGACATTGACGCCGTGGCGCAGCACGCCGCCCATGCCGGCGCCCAGAAAGACGAGTGCGGTGGAAATCATCCCCGTGGAATAGAGTGCGGCGTTGCCGCGCACAAACGAAATTCGCCGCAATTGACTGCCCATCTGCAGCCGCCTCGCAGCGAGGCGGCTGAGGCGATCGACATGACGGCATGGAATTCAAGCGCGGCGCCGAGCTGCCGATCGGCGCTCCGGGCCGGAGCTGCACTCGCGCTTCTGGCGGCATGCGGCAGTTACGCCGTCGCGCAACAGGGCCCTGCCACGGACTGGCCGACCGAGAAATGCAACCGCTACAAGAAGGCTTACGAGCAAGCCCTGAATAGACAGGGCAAGGCGGGGCTGAGCCCGGATTTCATCGCTAGCCACGACGCTTTCCTCGCGTCCAACTGCCAGGCCCGCGCCGATGTCTGCGCCCGCAGCAAGGAAGAGCTAGATCTCGCCAACAAGCTGGTGCTGATGGCAATGAGCAGCGGCATGTCCGGCACGTTCCTGCCATTCTACTGCCGAAGCTGAGGCGCTCTCGGCGCCGCGGTTCAGCGCAGTCGGGTCGTCTCAGTCTTCGCCGCGCTCCTGCCGCAGCCGCTCCCAATACTCCAGCCGCTTGCGGACCTCACGCTCGAAGCCGCGCTCGGGCGGATCGTAGAAGCGCTGACGCCCCAGCGCGTCGGGCCAGTAGTTCTGGCCGGAGAAAGCGTCCGGCTGGTCGTGGTCATAGGCGTAGTCGGCGCCATAGCCTTCCTCGCGCATCAGCTTCGTCGGTGCGTTGAGGATGGTCTTGGGCGGCATCAGCGACCCCCGCTCCTTCGCCACGCGCACCGCCGCCTTGTAGGCCGCGTAGGCGGCGTTCGATTTCGGCGCCGTCGCGAGATAGATCACGCAATTGGCGAGGGCGAGTTCGCCTTCGGGCGAGCCGAGCTGCTCGTAGGTGTCGGCCGCAGCCCGGGCATGAACCAGGGCCTGCGGATCGGCCAGGCCGATATCCTCCACCGCCATTCGGACCAGCCGGCGCGCCAGGAAGCGCGGGTCTTCGCCGGCGTCCAGCATGCGGGCAAAATAGTAGAGCGCCGCGTCAGGATCGGATCCGCGGATCGTCTTGTGCAGGGCCGAGATCAGATTGTAGTGGCCGTCCTGCGCCTTGTCGTAGATCGGAGCACGACGCTGGATCACCTCGGAAAGGCCGGCCTCATCGAGGATCTCGCCGGGCTTCGCCGCGCGCCAGATCTCCTCGGCCAGCGTCAGCACCGCCCGCCCGTCGCCATCGGCGAAGCGGGCCAGTGCCTGCCGTGCCTCCAGCGTCAGCGGCAGCTCCCTGCCCTCCAGAACCTCGGCGCGGCCGAGCAGGAAGAGCAACGAGCCCTCGTCCAGCGCCTTGAACGTCAGCACGCGGGCGCGCGACAGCAGCGCGGCGTTCAGCGCAAAGGAAGGATTCTCGGTCGTCGCGCCGATCAGCGTGATCGTGCCGTCCTCCATGACGGGCAGGAACGCGTCGAGCTGGGCGCGGTTGAAACGATGTATCTCGTCGACGAAGAGCAGTGTGCCCCGGCCGCCCAGCCGCCGGCCACGCGCAGCCTCGAACGCCTTCCTGAGATCGGCGACACCCGAGAAGATCGCGCTGATCTGCTCGAAGCCGAGGTCGACCAGCCCCGCGAGCAGGCGCGCCACCGTGGTCTTGCCGGTGCCCGGCGGCCCCCAGAAGATCAGGCTGCCCACCGAACCCGAAGCGACAAGGCGCGTCAGCGCGCCGTCCGGCCCGGTCAGATGCTCCTGTCCCGCCACCTCCGCGAGCGTCGTCGGCCTCAAGCGGTCGGCAAGCGGACGCGGGCCGGACTTGTCCAGCCCCGACGCGGAGAAGAGATCGCTCACCCGGGGAAGACCGAGGTGATCGTCTGGCCGTTGCGCGAAATCGTCACCTCCCAGGCGCGCCGGCGGTCCTTCAGGATCGTCTCGACCTCGCGCGAGTTCGTCATCCGCTCGCCGTTGAGTGCCATGATCAGGTCGCCCTTCTGGAAGCCGACATTGGCGGCGGTGCTGCCTTCCTCGATCTCGCTGACGACCACGCCTTCGTTGCCGGTATCGACCGAGAGTTCCTCGGCCAGCGCCGGCGAGAGATTCGCGACGGTCAGCCCCGAGAGCGGCGAACGGCTCGTCAGCTTCACGGGATCGCGCGGACGCGTCTCCGGCGCGGCGACGAGCTTGACCGAGAGATCGACCTTCTTGCCGCCGCGCAGCACCGTGAGCGCCGTCGCCCCACCGATCGGCCGGGTGGCGAAGCGATAGCCGAAGGCCTCCGGATCATCCACGGCGACGCCATCGACCATCAGGATCACGTCGGAGCGACGGAGTCCGGCCTGCTCGGCCGGGCCCTTCTCGACCACGCTGGCGACGACCGAGCCGGCCGGCCGGTCGAGGCCAAGCCCGTCGGCGACTTCACCGGTCAGGCTCTGCAGCCGCGCGCCGAGCCAGGGGCGGCGCACCGTCTTGTTGCCTGATTTGGCGCTGTCCACGACCAGGCGCACCATCGCCGCCGGAATGGCGAAGCCGATGCCGACACTGCCTCCGGAGCGCGAATAGATCGCGGTGTTGATGCCGACGACGCGGCCCTTCATGTCGATCAGCGGGCCGCCGGAATTGCCGGGGTTGATCGCCGCGTCCGTCTGGATGAAGGACTGGGCGTCGCCCACGCCGATCTGCGTGCGCGCGAGCGCCGAGACGATGCCTTGCGTCACCGTCTGGCCGACGCCGAATGGGTTGCCCATGGCGAGCACGATGTCACCGACCTGAAGCTCGTCGGTATCGGCGAGATCGATGGCGGTGAGGTTCCTGGTGTCGGCCACCTTGAGGACCGCGAGATCGGTGCGAGGATCACGCAGCAGGATCGTCGCCTCGATCTCGCGCTTGTCGGCGAAGGCAACCTTCACCTCGCTCATGTTCTCGATGACGTGGTTGTTGGTCACTACGAGGCCGTTGCCGGCATCGACCACCACGCCCGAGCCGAGCGAGCGCTGGACCCGCTCACGCGGCACGCCGAAGCCGCCATCGCCGAAGAAGCGCCGAAAGAACGGGTCATCCATGAAGGGGTTCTGCGGCCGCTTCTCGACGCGCGCCCCATAGACATTGACGACCGCGGCCTGCGTGCGCTTGACCAGCGGCGCGAAGGACAGCGTGACCTGCTCGCGCGTCTCCGGCACCTGGCGCTGCTGCGCCAGCGCAATCCCCATCGGAAGCACAGCCAGGCAGGAGGCCAGGA
>NZ_JBIWYK010000233.1:0-4947 GCF_044752385.1 Allobosea sp. CER48
GGATTTCTTCACGAGCCCAACACCTTCGCCCCCAGCATGGCCGGGATGGAGGCATTCCTACAAGGCGGAGGCTGGCCTCCGCTGGCGCGCGGAGAGGCCATCTACGCCGCCGTGAAGAACGTGAATGTCGGCGCCGCCGGCTTCGTCGACACCGCGCGGAAACATGGCTGGGAGATCGTGCCGGCGCTCTGGTGCGCGGCGAGCCCTTCCGCCCATGTCACCACCGAGGCGTTCGAGGCTCTTGCCGACGAACTGGTTGAACGCATCGCCGCGTCCTTGCCGCTGGACGGCGTGTATCTCGACCTGCACGGCGCGATGGTCGCTGAGAACCACGACGACGGCGAAGGCGAGCTCCTGCGCCGCGTGCGCGCTGCCATCGGGCCCGACGTCCCGCTTGTCGCGAGCCTCGACCTGCACGGCAATGTCACGCCGCTGATGATGGCGATGGCCGACGCGCTCGTCGCCTACCGTACCTATCCGCATATTGACATGGCGCTGACCGGCAGCCGCGCAACCGAAGTGCTGGAGCGGCTGATCGAGACCGGAACCCGCCCTGCCAAGGCCTTCCGCCAGGTGCCCTATCTCATCCCCATCGCCTGGCAGGCGACGGGGATGGAGCCCTGCCGTACCATCTATGCCGAGCTCGCGGCGCTCGAAGGCCCCGCCGTTCCGACGCTCTCCTTCCTGCCCGGGTTCCCGGCGGCCGACTTCCCGGATTGCGGTGCGACCGTCCTCGCCTATGGCGCGACGCAGGCCGATGCCGACCGGGCGGCCGATGCCGTCTTCGCCCGCGTCATGGCCAGCGAGGCGGCGTTCAGGGGCCGCGTCTTCTCGCCCGATGACGGCGTGGCGGAGGCGATGCGCCTGGCGCAGACGGCGACGAGGCCCGTCGTCATCTCCGACACGCAGGACAACCCCGGCGCGGGTGGCGATTCCGACACGATGGGCATGGCGCATGCCCTGGTGCGCAGCGGCGCCGCGCGCGCCGCGATCGGCGTGATCGTCGATCCCGCGGCAGCGGCAGCCGCGCATGCGGCCGGCGAAGGCGCAGTGATCCCGCTTTCGCTCGGCGCAAGGTCGGGCATCCCCGGAGACCTGCCGCTCGACGGCGAATTTCTGGTCGAGAAGCTGTCGGACGGCCGCTTCGTCGCTCCCGGCCCGTTCTACGGCGGATCGCGCATGAATCTCGGGCCGAGCGCCTGCCTGCGCGTTGGCGATGTCCGCATTGTCGTCGGTTCACGCAAGGCGCAGATGGCCGACCAGGCGATGTACCGGCAGGTCGGCATAGAGCCAACCGAGCAGGCCATCCTCGTCAACAAGAGCTCGGTGCATTTCCGCGCCGATTTCGAGCCGATCGCCGCGGCGATCCTCGTCTGCGCAGCGCCGGGGCCGATGCCGGTCGATCCCGCCGCCCTGCCCTGGCGCCGGCTGCGGCCGGGCCTGCGGACCTCGCCCCTCGGCCAGCCCTTCGCCTGAACCATACGCCTTCCGGAGTCGCCATGCCCGTCCTGCCGCAGATCCAGTCCTTCACGGACGAACTCGTCGCCATCCGCCGCGACCTCCATGCCCATCCGGAAATCGGCTTCGAGGAGGTCAGGACCTCCAGCATCGTCGCGGAGAAGCTTGCCGCCTGGGGCATCGAGGTCCATCGCGGCATCGGCAGGACCGGCGTGATCGGCATCCTCCACGGCACCGGCGGGCCGGGCCGGCGCATCGGCCTGCGCGCCGACATGGACGCGCTGCCGATCCAGGAGATCACCAACCTGCCCTGGCGCTCCACCGTCGCCGGCAAGATGCATGCCTGCGGCCATGACGGGCAAGCGACCATGCTGCTCGGGGCCGCTCGCTATCTCGCCGAGAACCGCGGCTTCAAGGGCACGGCGGTCTTCGTCTTCCAGCCGGCCGAGGAAGGGCTGGGTGGCGCGCGCAGCATGATCGCCGAGAAGCTGTTCGAGCGTTTCCCCTGCGACGAGATCTACGGGTTGCACAACTCGCCCGATCTCAACCCCGGCCAAATCTCGATCTTCCCCGGACCCGCCATGGCCGGCGCCGATTTCTTCGACATCAAGATCACCGGCCGCGGCAGCCACGGCGCCATGCCGCATATGGGGCGCGACCCCATCGTCGTGGCGATGAGCCTCGCCGCGGCGCTGCAGACCATCGTCAGCCGCAATGCCGACCCGCGCGAGGCCGCCGTGCTCTCGATCACGCAGATCCATGCCGGCTCGGCCTATAACGTCATCCCGGAGGAGGCGGTGCTCGCCGGCACGATCCGCACCTTCTCGCCCGAGACCGGCGCGCTCGTGCGCAGCCGCATGCGCGAGATCGCCGCCGGCACGGCGGCGAGCTTCGGCGTCACCATCGACGTCGACATCCGCAACATCTTCGACGTGCTGGTCAACCACGAGACGCAGACACAGGCCGTCGTCGACGTCGCCGCAGAGATCGTCGGCGCCGAAGGCGTGCTGACCGAAGTCAAGCCGCTGATGGGCAGCGAGGATTTCGCCGACATGCTGCGCGTCGTGCCCGGCGCCTACGCCTGGGTAGGCCATGCCGGCAACGTGCCGGTCCACAACCCGGCCTATGTCCTCGACGACGGCATTCTTCCGGTCGGTGCCAGCCTGCTGGCGCGGCTCGTCGAAACCCGCGCGGTCGCCTGAGGGCCGACGCGATGGATCCCGCTGCGCTGCCGCTCGACGCCGAGGCTCTTCTCGCCGGTCTTCGCCCGTGGATCGAGTGTGAGAGCCCGACCTTCGATCCCGCCGCCGTCAACCGGATGATGGATATTGCGGCGGCGGATACCGCTGCGGCCGGCGCCACCATCGCGCGCATCCCCGGGCCAAAGGGCCTGGGCGACTGCGTGCGCGCCACCTTCCCGCATCCGCGCCAGGGCGAACCCGGCATCCTCGTGATGTCGCATCTCGATACCGTCCACCCGGTCGGCACGCTGGCGCAGCTGCCTTTCCGCCGCGACGGCGCGCGCTGCTACGGCCCGGGCATCCTCGACATGAAGGGCGGCGCCTATGCCGGCATGCGGGCGGTCGGCGCGCTGGCGCAGGCCGGTGTCACGACACCGCTGCCGATCACGGTGCTGTACACCTCGGACGAGGAAATCGGCAGCCCCGGCACGCGCGAGCTGATCATGGAGGAAGCGCGCCGGCACCGATATGTCCTGGTGCCGGAGCCGGGCCAGCCGGGCGACGGCGTCGTCACAGGCCGCTATGCGATCGCCCGCTTCAACCTCTCGGCCGAGGGCCGGCCGAGCCATGCCGGTTCGCGCCTGAAGGACGGGCGCTCGGCGATCAGCATGATGGCCCGGCAGTTGCTCGCGATCGAGGCGATGACCGACGATGACTGCACCTTTTCGGTCGGCGTGATCCAGGGCGGGCAGTGGGTCAATTGCGTGCCGACCTCGTGCCGGGCCGAGGCCCTCAGCATGGCGAAGCGCCAGCAGGATCTCGATCGCGGCGTCGAGCGCATGCTCGCCCTGTCGCATGGCCACGGGGATGCCGGAAGCTTCATCGTCAGCCGCGGCGTCACGCGCCCGGTCTGGGAGCCCGATGCCGGCACGATGGCGCTCTACGAACAGGCCCGCGCCATCGCCGCGGAGCTTGGCTGGGATCTCGGCCATGCCTCCGCCGGCGGCGGCTCGGACGCGAATTTCACGGGCGCGGCCGGAATTCCCTCGCTCGACGGGCTCGGCCTGCTCGGCGCCGGCTATCATACGCTGGAAGAGCATATCGAGATCGACAGCCTGGCGCGACGCACCCGGCTGATCGCCGGCCTGCTTGCCCGGCTGTCGGATTGAGCAGACCTCGTCCATCGCCGAAGGCGATGGCAAGCCGGCAGGAGGGCGAAGAATGGAGCTGAAATGGCTGGAGGACGTTCTGAGCCTGTCGGCGACGCTCAGCTTCTCCCGTTCGGCCCGTGAGCGGAACATCACACAGCCGGCGCTGAGCCGCCGCATCAGGCAGCTCGAGGACAGCCTCGGGGCGCCGTTGTTCGACAGGGCGAGCTACCCGATCCGCCTCACAGAGGAGGGCAAGACCTTCCTGCCGCGGGCCCGGGAAATCCTGAAGCTCGTGCGCTGTGCGCAGCAGGAGATCCGCCAGCAGCACGAGGACGCATCCGCGATCCTGACCTTCGCCACCCTGAACACGCTGTCATTGACCTATTTCCCGGGGCTGGTCCGTCGCTGCGAGGAGCGCCTCGGGCCGCTCACGACGCGGTTCTGCGACCAGCGCTCGTCCTTCGACGGCAATGTCGCGCTGCTGGACCAGGGAGACTGTGATTTCCTGCTGACCTATGCTCACCCCGCCGTGCCGCCGGAGCTGGATCCCGAACGCTTCGTCTATCGGCATCTCGGCTCAGAGCAGGCCATCCCGGTTTCCATCCCGGATGCCCATGGCGGGCCGCTCCACGCCTTCCGTTGCGGCGGCGCGCCGGTTCGGTTGCTGAGCTACGGCAACTGCTCCTTCTTCGCCCGCCGGCTGGCCCTGCTCTTTGCCGACCGGCCGACGCCGCTGGTGACGGTCTACGAAAACCCGATGTCGGTCGGCCTGAAGGCCATGGTCATGGCCGGGCGCGGCGTCGCGTGGATCCCCGAGAGCCTGATCGGGGCTGAGTTGCGCAGCGGCCAGCTCGTGACTGCCGCCGATCCGTCATGGAACCTGGCTGCCGAGATCCGGCTCTATCGCGCCCGACAGCCGAGCCGGCCGGTCGTCGAGCACTTCTGGACGGCTGCGGCGGAAGATAGCCACCCCCTGCCCTTCCAGGACGATTCCTCCATCCCGGCCGGCCGGTTCAACTATGTGCGTGCGCCCGTCATGGCAGGAGACGGCAGGAAGAGCAGATCCGGTGCGGCGTCGATGTCGGCAAGCCGTGCGTAGAGCGCGGCGGCGCCCGGCATGCCCGCGCAGCAATCGCCGAACTTGGCCTCCCGATCGG
>NZ_JBIWYK010000234.1:0-4933 GCF_044752385.1 Allobosea sp. CER48
CGCGCCGCGTTCGCTAGCTGTCGGAAGCAGGGCACACCTGCCCGACAATGGCGAATATCGCACGGAAGATTGAATCGACCGTAAGGAAATTAGGTAAATATTGAGGTTTCCCGGCGCAGCCGCGCCGGGGGGCGGGATGATGCTCCGACAGGCGCGGGTTCAAAGCTGCCGGGAGATGACCAGCGGGCCCGAGTTCGGACGAGCGAAGGCACCGGCGCCGACAGATGCCGCCGGGCCGTAGCCATTGGCGCGCATCGGACGGTTGGCGTCGGCAGCGAGATCGCGGATGACCGATTCCGAAACCGCGCGGGCAGTGGCCAGAACGATCTGGTTGGTTTCGATCAGGCTCTGGAAGGCGAGGTGGGCATCCTTCAGCCGCTTCACATGCTCCGGCACGAAGCGGGCGAGCGCCACCGCGTTCAGCTTCACCTGTTCGACACCGCGCATGTAGATGCCGGCGAGCTCGGTCTTTCGTGGCTCTCTTGTCATCGCTTCGGGCAGCCTGCCGGCGCGAACAAGCTCGGTCTCCTCGCCGACGAGATGCGACAACGAGCCGAGAGCTTCCAGCACGGCCTCGATGAGCGCGCGGGCGCTGAGCGCGTCGGCGACGCGTGGCCGCTCGTCCAGGATCGAGTTAGCGGCCGACATTCTGTGCTCCGGACGCGGCCTGCTCCTGAAGGCTGAGCAGGTCGCGCATGATCTGGTTGGAGAGGCCCACGCCGCCGGCCTTCTGGATCTGCTGGGCGTATTGCTGACTGAGCTGCGAACGCCAGATGCCGCCGCCGGCGCCGTTCTCGCCGAGCGGGCCTTCGGTGCCTTCGCTCGCCGTCAGGCGCTCGGTCATCTGCTCGAGAAACATGGTCTCGAAATCGTCGGCCTGCTTCTTGGCCTTGGCCTTGGCCGGATCGAGCGCATCGGCAATGCCGTTGACGACCTTGCCGGCGATGCCGATGGCGAGATTCGCGGCGGGGAGAGCGAGGGTCGGGGACATCACATCACCTCGATTTCAGCCTGCAGGGCGCCTGCCGACTTGATGGCCTGGAGAATGGAGATCAGGTCGCGCGGGCCGATGCCCAGCGCGTTGAGCCCGTCGACGAGTTCGGCGAGGGTCACGCTTTCCTTGACCAGAGCGAGCTTGTTGCCGCTGCCGGTGTCGACCTTGACGCTGGTCTGGGGCGTCACGACGGTTCGGCCGCGGGCGAACTCGTTGGGCTGGCTGACCTGTGGCGTTTCGCTGATCGTGACCGTGAGATTGCCCTGCGCGACGGCGACCGTTGAAACGCGCACGTCCTTGCCCATGACGATGATGCCGGAGCGCTCGTCGATGACGATGCGGGCGAGCTGATCGGGCTCGACGCGCAGCTGCTCGATATCGGTGAGCAGCTTGATCATGTTGCCCTTGAAGCGGGGCGGGATCTGCAGGACGACGGTCGACGGATCGGTCGGCTCGGCGGAATCGCCGCCGATGAAGTCGTTGATCGCGGCGGCCATGCGGCGGGCCGTGGTCAGGTCCGGATTGCGCAACGACAGGCGCAGCGTCGAGAGCTTGTTCAGCGCGAAGTCGATCTCGCGCTCGACGACGCCGCCATTGGCGATACGGCCGACGGTGGGCACGCCACGCGTGATCTTGCTGGCGTCGCCTTCTGCCGAAAAGCCGGAGATCGCGACCGGACCCTGCGAGACGGCATAGACCTCGCCATCGGCGCCGAGCAGCGGAGTGACGAGAAGCGTGCCGCCCTGCAGCGACTTGGCATCGCCCATGGCCGAGACGGTAACGTCCACGCGCGTGCCCTGCGTCGAGAAAGGCGGCAGGTTGGCCGTCACCATCACCGCGGCGACGTTGGCGGTGCGCATGTTGGCGCCGCGGGTGTTGACGCCGAGGCGTTCCAGCATCGCCTGCAGCGACTGCTTGGTGAAGGGCGTGTTGTTGAGCGTGTCGCCGGTGCCGTTGAGGCCGACGACGATGCCGTAACCGAGCAGCTGGTTGGAGCGGACGCCCTCGACGGCGGCGAGATCCTTGATGCGCGAGAGCGCAAACACCGGCTGCGACGACAGGCCGATCGCCACGGCCAGCAGGGCGGCCAGCGGCTTCAGCAGAGTCGTCAGGGCGGAGTTGCGGAACATGCTGCGGCACCAGGGGACAGATGTTGGTCTCCCTTGGCCTAGCGATCTGCGTGCCAACCCGGTCGAAATGGAAAATCTATGTTTGTCAACATCTTGAGGTGAGCGCTACTCCTCTGGGCGCATCGCGCAGGCTGCGTTTCCTGCCGGGGGCGGCAGTTTCTGCCGAGTGGTTTACCAGCTGTTAACCATGGCGGGAGAGTTTGGGGGCATGCCGGATCGCCCAGCGCTTGAAGAGCGCATTGTAGCGATCCGATACGTCACCGCATTGGACCTCTGCGGGAAGTGGCTTCCACTTTCAGCGCCGATGCCAGCGAGGCCGCCGATGATCAGGATCGACCAGCGCGCGCCCGTCTCGAATGCCGGCGCGGCCGGCTCCGCGAGGCGCACGAGCGGCGCTTCATTTTCCCTTCCGGCGCAGGACTCGGCGACTGCCAGTCGCAGCAGCGGTGTCGGCGCGACGGGGCCGCTCGACACGTTGTTGGCCGTGCAGGCGCAGGAAGACCCGCAGGAGCGCAAGCGTCGGCAGGCCAAGCGCGGGCATGACCTGCTCGACGGCCTCGACGGGCTGAAGGCCGCGCTGCTCGCCGGCCGGGTTCTGCCGTCCGAGCTGGAGCGCCTGCGGATGACGCTGGCGCTGAGGCGCGAGACGACCGACGACCCGCGCCTCGACGAGGTGCTGGCCCATATCGAGCTGCGGGCGGCGGTCGAGCTCGCGAAGCTCGGACGCTGAAGCGCTGCTTTCCCTGCCGAAGCTCAGTTTCAGCGGATGAACTGATCGACGTATTCGGCTCCGAGGCCGTTCTGCGCATAATGCGCCCGGCATTTGTCGATGCGCGTGAAGACGTCGTCATAGCCCAGGCACTTGCCGTCCGGATCGACATAGATCATCGCGCCGTTCACCTGGAACATTGTGATCATCTCCTCGACGTCGGGATCGACCACCAGCGTATGCGTCTCGCCCGGCGCCTCGTAGACATAGGAGCCTTCGGTCGCGACCCAGTCGTGCTCGAGATAGCGCCACTTCCCCTTCAGCACATAGCCATGGACCGGTAGCGGGTGGCGATGGCGCGACAGCACGCCGGCACGGCGGACCTTGAGCAGGTTCATCCAGTAGCCGCGCGAGACGCAGAAGAGCAGGGGGCGGAACCAGACATTGTCGTCCACCGGCACCCAGACGCGCTCATCGGTCGGGATCACATTGGGGACGATCAGCTCCGGCGGGGATTCCTTCGGCTGAGGATGGCGATAGGGCGTCCAACGCTCCTCCTGCGTGGCCGCGACGGGCATCGGGCTCGTCGTGTTCATGGCGTCTCTCCCGCGCTGATGTTCTGATTCAAGTTTCGGTCAATCTGATTCAATTGTTGCAATCAAGTTGCTGGAAAGAAACGAGTTATCTAGATCGCCAGGTAGCCGCCGTCGACCGGGAGGATGGCGCCGGTGACGAACTGGGCGGCGTTCGAAAGCAGGAAGGCGATGGCGCCGCCGACATCGCCGGGCTTGCCCCAGCGGCCCATCGGGGTGCGTGCCAGAATCGGTGCCGAGCGCTCGGCATCCTCCACCAGCGGACGGGTCAGTTCGGTCTCGATCCAGCCTGGCGCGACGGCGTTTACGCGGATGCCGTCGTGCGCCCAGGCGGCGGCGAGCGACTTGGTGAGCTGGCCGATGCCGCCCTTGGAGGCGGCATAACCAGGAGCGAATGGCGAGCCGTGGAAGGTCAGCATCGAGGCGATGTTGACGATCGCGCCGCCAGCCTTGTCGGCGCTCTTGGCGGCGAGCTTGTCCCTGGCGGCGAGGCACATCCGCATCGAGCCGGTGAGGTTGACCTCGACGGTCAGGCGGAAGGCGTCGATCTCGAATTCCTTGCCGCCGCGCTGGATCATGCCGGCACAGTTCACCAGGGCGTCGATGCGGGGGCAGGCGGCGACGATGGCGGCGACCTGGTCGTCGCTGGTCACGTCGAGCCGGGCATGGCGGATGGCGGGATGGGCCGGCGCGGCCGCGACCTCGTCCTCGGTCAGGCCGGTAGCGAGGACGTCGTAGCCGGCCTGCGCCAGGGCGAGGGCGGCACCTGCGCCGATGCCGCGCGTGCCGCCGGTGACGAGAGCGAATTTGGTCGAAGTCGAGTGTGTCATGGGACGGAGGCTAGTGCGGCCAATGGCGAGGCGAAAGGCTGCCAGGTGCAGGCGGCCATGCGATAGCGGCCGGGCTGCTCAGTCCCAGCGGTATTTGAAGGAGAGCAGGGCCCGCCCGCGCGTCTCGTAGTCGCTGGCGACGAGCGGGAGCTTGCGCGCCAGCGTGACGTCGAAGGAGGTCTGCCAGGGCAGGTCGGCGAGCTTGGCGAGGTCGACCGAGAGCTTCATCTCCGGAGTCAGCGCCGAATGGAATCCGCCGTCAGTGGCGAAGACATAGTTGCCGCCCATGGCGAGCTGGGACGTCAGCGTGAAATAGGGAAGCAGCTCCTGCCGGTAGCCGACCAGCGCCTCGCCAGTCTGTTCGGGATTGCCGTAGAGCGAGCTGCCGCCACCCGTGCTCACCCCCCAGAGAAACCCCTGCGACGTGGGTAGCGGCCGGGCGAGCCGCCAGTTGACGCTGGCGTCGCGCGTCGCGCCGGCGCTTGCCGGGTCGGAGAGCGTCGTCGAGAGCGAGAAGGCGTCCTGGCCGAGCTTGAAGCCGACGGAACGATCCTGGACAGGCGTCGCGATGGTCTGGCGCGCGGCGAAGCCGTTGCGGATGATGTCGACCGGGATCGGGGCGCGGGCGCGCAGATGTGCGCCCGAATTCGCATCCGCCCGGCCGACCTTCGCCAGCG
>NZ_JBIWYK010000235.1:0-4892 GCF_044752385.1 Allobosea sp. CER48
CGCGACCGCGCGGCGGGACTATCTCACTGATCAGGAGGGCCAGCCGTGAACGCCTTCGCTCTCACCGAAGACCAGATCGCCATCCGCGACATGGCGCAGGAATTCGCCGGCGATACGCTGGCGCCGCATGCCGCGCGCTGGGACGAGGAGAAGCATTTCCCTGTTGAGGAGATGCGCGCCGCTGCCGCGCTGGGAATGGGAGGCATCTACATCCAGGAGGACGTCGGCGGCTCCGGCCTCACGCGGCTCGATGCCGCGCTGATCTTCGAGGCGCTCTCCACCGGCTGCCCGACGGTCGCGGCCTATATCTCGATCCACAACATGTGCGCCTGGATGATCGACCGCTACGGTTCGGAGGAACAGCGCAAGCGCCTCCTGCCGAAGCTCTGCACCATGGAGCATCTCGCCAGCTACTGCCTGACCGAGCCCGGCGCCGGCTCCGATGCCGCGGCGCTGAAGACCAAGGCTGTACTGGACGGCGACCATTACGTCCTCGACGGGCAGAAGCAGTTCATCTCCGGCGCCGGCGTCGCCGACGTCTATGTCGTGATGGCGCGTACCGGCGAGCCAGGGCCCGCCGGTATCTCGACCATCGTGGTCGAGAAGGACGCGCCCGGTCTCTCCTTCGGCGCCAACGAGAAGAAGATGGGCTGGAACGCCCAGCCGACGCGCGCCGTGATCTTCGAGAACTGCCGCGTGCCGGTCGCCAACCGGCTCGGACCGGAGGGCATCGGCTTCAAGATTGCCATGGCCGGCCTCGACGGAGGGCGGCTCAATATCGGCGCCTGTTCGATCGGCGGCGCGCAGGGGGCGCTCGACAAGGCGCTCGCCTATGCGAAGGAACGCAAGGCCTTCGGCTCGGCCATCGCCGACTTCCAGGCATTGCAGTTCAAGCTCGCCGACATGGCGACCGAACTGGAAGCGGCCCGCACCTTCCTGTGGCGCGCCGCCGCGGCGCTTGACGCAAAGACACCGGACGCGACCAAGCTCTGCGCCATGGCCAAGCGTGTCGCCACCGATATCGGCTTCGAGGTCGCGAACCAGGCGCTCCAGATCCATGGCGGCTACGGCTATCTCGCCGATTACGGCATCGAGAAGATCGTCCGCGACCTGCGCGTCCACCAGATCCTCGAAGGCACCAACGAGGTGATGCGGATGATCGTGGCACGCGGACTCGTGGGGCGTTCGAAGGGCAATTGACGTCCAGGGCGTCATCCCGACGCCGAACGGCGATCCGGGATCGCGGCACGGGAAGGCGCCTCTTTCTGAAGACGGTCCCGGGCCTGCTCTGCGGGCGGCCCCGGGATGACAACAAGAACGACGAGAGGATACGACCATGAGCAACATCGCCTTCATCGGCCTCGGCAATATGGGTGGGCCGATGGCCGGCAACCTCGTCAAGGCGGGGCACAGCGTCAAAGCCTTCGATCTGGTGCAGGCGTCGAAGGATGCCGCCGCGGAGATGGGTGTCGGCATCGCCGGCTCCGCGAAGGAGGCCGTGGCCGACGCAGAAATCGTGGTGACGATGCTGCCTGCCGGCAAGCATGTGCTCTCCGTCTGGGCCGACATCCTGCCGGCGGTGAAGCCCGGCACGCTGCTGATCGATTCCTCGACGATCGACGTCGAAAGCGCGCGCAAGGCGCATGCGCTGGCTGCCGAACGTGGCTGCCTCTCGCTCGACGCTCCCGTCTCGGGCGGCACCGGCGGCGCCAAGGCTGCGACGCTGACCTTCATGGTCGGCGGGGCGGAGGACGCGTTCGACAAGGGCGAGCCGATCCTGGCCAAGGTGGGCCGCAAGATCGTGCATTGCGGCGGCGCCGGAAACGGGCAGGCCGCGAAGATCTGCAACAACATGATCCTGGGCATCTCGATGATCGGCGTCTCCGAGGCCTTCGTACTGGCAGAGAAGCTCGGCCTCGCGCATCAGGCGCTGTTCGACGTGGCCTCGACCTCTTCGGGCCAATGCTGGTCGCTGACGACCTATTGCCCCGTGCCGGGCCCGGTGCCGACCTCGCCCGCCAACAACGAATACAAGCCGGGCTTCGCCTCGGCGCTGATGCTGAAGGACCTGAAGCTCGCGCAGGAAGCCGCACAGGCGGCCGGCGCATCGACTCCGCTCGGCGCCGCGGCCGCGCAGCTTTTCGGGCTTCACAACGCCTGGGGCGAAGGCGACACGGATTTCTCCGGCATCATCCATCTCCTGCGCGGACGCGGGCAGGCGTGAGACGCGCTTGCGCGGCGGGCGTCGGCGGGTCTAGACCCAGATCATGAACGACGCTCCGCTCCGCCGCGAACGCTCCGCCCTCACCGGGTTCGCGATCAACCGGCTCGACCGGCGCGAGGACCTGCGCAGCAAGCCTGACGCGGTGACGGCGCTGCGCCACCGCTCCGACACCCGGATCGTTGCGGTGGCCGGCGAGACACCGGTCCTGAAGCGGCTCGACGGAGAGGCGTTCTCGGTCTGGTTCAGCCATGGCGAGACCGAGATGCTCGGCCCGGCAGCAGAGGAGATCTTCCTCGGCATGGCCGAGGACGGCGGGCCACGCTTCGCCCGCCTGCTCGACAAGGCGCTGGTCGAGCCGCTGAAGGAGCGGCCGGAACTCTTCCTGACCGATCTGCGCTCCGTCGCGCTGAAGCGTGTCGTGCCTGAGCACGAGGTCGGACCGCTCGGCGAGGCGAAGGCGGTTCTGGACTGGCATGCCCGCCATCGCTTCTGCGCGCAGTGCGGAGGGGCGACCGTCGCGGGCGCCTCCGGCTGGCGGCGCGAATGCACCGCCTGTGGGGCAATGCATTTCCCCCGCACCGACCCGGTCGTGATCATGCTGGTGACGCGCGGCGAGAATTGCCTGCTGGCGCGGCAGGCCCGCTTCGCGCACGGCATGTATTCCTGCATCGCCGGCTTCGTCGAGCCCGGGGAGACGATCGAGGACGCGGTGCGCCGCGAGAGCTGGGAGGAAGCCGGCCTGCGGGTCGGCGCCGTGCGCTATCTCGCTTCCCAGCCCTGGCCCTTCCCCTCCTCGATCATGATCGGCTGCATCGCCGAGGCGCTGGGAGACGAGATCACCCTCGACATGACCGAGCTCGAGGCCGGACGCTGGTTTTCGCGTGAGGAAGTGCTGCAGATGCTCGGCGGCACCCATCCGGACGGCCTCGCCTGCCCGCAGCACATCGCCATCGCCAATACGCTGGTACGGGCCTGGGCGATCGAAGGCGAGCGGATCTGACCAGCAGCACCTCCACGTGACGACCATGCCTTTGCGGAGCCTTTCATGACGGACCCGGTCAACGCCTTCGTAGCCGGGCCCCGCGCCCGCATTGCCGGCACGCCCGGCGGGCCGCTGTCGGGGCTGACCTTCGCCGTCAAGGACCTGTTCGACGTCGCCGGGCTGCCGACAGGCGGCGGCAATCACGACTGGGCACGGGCGAACCCGATTCCGGAACGCAATGCCTGGGCCGTGCAGACGCTGCTGGATGCCGGAGCCGATTTCGTCGGCAAGACCATCACCGACGAAGTCTCGCTCGGCATTCTCGGCGAAAACGCCTTCGATGGCACGCCGACCAACAGCGCAGCGCCCGAGCGCGTGCCCGGGGGCTCCTCCTCGGGTTCGGCTGCGGCCGTCGCCGCCGGGCTGTGCGACACGGCGCTCGGCACCGATACCGGCGGCTCGATGCGCGTGCCGTCGAGCTTCTGCGGAATCTATGGCATCAGGCCGACGCATGGCCGGCTCGACCTGACCGGGCTGATGCCGCAGGCGCCAAGCTCGGACACCGCAGGCTGGTTCGCGCGCGATGCCGCGACCTTCGCCAAGGTAGGCGCCGCCCTGCTTGGCACCTTGCCGGGCGTGCTGCCGATGCGGCTCCTGATCGCCGTCGATGCCTTCTCCTTCGCCGACCCGGCGGTGGCCGAGGCCCTGCAGCCGATGGTCCGCCGGCTCGAGCAGGTCGTAGGGCCCGCGCGCGAGGAAATCATGGCGCCGCAGGGGCTCTCGGTCTGGGCCCGCGCGCAGCGCAGCCTGCAGCCGGTCGAGGCCTGGCAGACCTTCAGGCCCTGGATCGAAAAGCACAACCCGCGCATGGCCTTCAGCGTCGCGGCCGGGCTGATCGCCGGCTCGCAGGTATCGCAGAGCGACCGCAACTGGGCGGCGCTGATGCGCGAGGAGGCGCGGGCAAGACTGCGCCATCTGCTCCCGCCCGGCACCATCCTCTGCCTGCCGACGACGCCGTTCCCGGCGCCGTTGCGCGGCCTGTCGATGCCGGAGCTGCAGCCGATGCGCGACCGCATCACCTGCCTCTGTGCCCAGGGCGGGCTCACGGGCTCGCCGCAGGTCAGCATTCCCGGCGCGACGGTGGATGGCTCGCCGGTCGGCCTCTCGATCATCGGCGGGCGCGGCACCGATGCCAGCCTGATCGCCGTCGCCCAAGCCATGGAGGCCCTCGCGTGACCGACCTGACCCCGAACCTGCCCGACATCGTCACCGAGATCAGCGCCCTGTTCGAGGCTTACGAGCAGGCGCTGATCGACAAGAATGTCGAGGTACTCGACGCCTCATTCTGGAACAGCCCGCATACCATCCGCTACGCGCTGGGCGAGAACGGTTACGGCTTCGACGAGATCCATGGCCACCGCGTCGCCCGCCCGCCCGGACCGGGCATCAAGGAGAAGCGGATCCGGCTGGAGATCCTGACGCTCGGCCGCGATCTCGCGACCGTGAATCTAGAGTTCAAGGTGCGTGGACGCGAGATCATCGGCCGCCAGAGCCAAACCTGGGTTCGCTTCCCCGATCTGGGCTGGAAGGTCGTCTCGGCCCATGTCTCGACGATGGAAGGTCCGCGCCCCTGGTGAGGGCGCGTCCTCACATCGCGGGGACGAGCCAGAGCGTGTGTGCCCGGCC
>NZ_JBIWYK010000236.1:0-4882 GCF_044752385.1 Allobosea sp. CER48
ACCGACTCCGCGGATTCAGATATTCACCGATCACCACGACCTTGGCCCCCTCGGCCACCTGAGCGCCGGGCTCGCCCGCGACCTCGCTGACCGTGCCGTCCCGCGGGGCGGTCAACACATGCTCCATCTTCATCGCCTCGACGATGGCGAGCCGCTGGCCCTTGGTCACAGCCTCCCCCGGCGCCACGAAAAGCGCGACGAGCTTGCCATGCATCGGCGCCTTGACCACGCCGCCCGAGCCAGCAGCCGCATCGAGATCGACCCTGAAGGGATCGAACAGCGAGACTGCAGTCTGCCGGCCGCGATGCAGCGCGAACCAGGTGCCGCCCTCGCTCTCGGCCAGCGCGATCTCGTGCTCGCCCTCGCCGATCTCATGCCCCGGCAGACTGACGCGGGCATCCTCGCCCTGCCATTCGATCCGCGCCTCGACGCGCTCGCCATCGACCAGCAGCGGCAGACCGAGCGGCTGGCGCGGCATCAGCGAGAAGGCGTCGGGATCGAGCCAGGGCGAACGCGACTCGCCTTCCGCGCGTCCGGCGGCCTCGATCATGCCGGCCGCCTGCCGCTCTTCTTCCAGCTGCAGGGCAGCGGCCGCGACCGCCGCGGCATCGACCGGCTGCGGCTCGGCGCCGAGCGCGCTGATATTGCGGTCGATGAAGCCGGTATCGAAAGGCCCGGCCCGGAAGCCCTCGGCCTCGGTCAGCTTCTTCAGGAAGGCGAGGTTGGTGCGCGGGCCGGCGACGATGGTCTCCCCCAAAGCTGCGCCGAGCCGGTCGAGCGCCTCGTCGCGGGTCGCGCCATGGGCGATGACCTTGGCGATCATCGGATCGTAGAACGGCGTCACCGTGTCGCCAGCCTCGACACCGGTATCGATGCGGATGCCCTCGCCTTCCGGGAATTGCAGCGCCCAGAGCTTGCCCGTCGAGGGCAGGAAGCCCTTCTCCGGGTCCTCGGCATAGAGCCGCGCCTCGACCGCATGGCCCTTGGCCGCGACATCCTCCTGTCTGAAGCCAAGCGGCTCGCCCGCCGCCACCTTCAACTGCAACTCGACCAGGTCGAGCCCGGTGATCGCCTCCGTCACGGGATGCTCGACCTGGAGCCGCGTATTCATCTCCATGAAGTAGAAACGGTCGGCGCGCAGACCGTCGCGGCCATCCGCGATGAACTCCACGGTACCGGCGCCGACATAGCCGACTGCCTTCGCAGCCTCGGTCGCGGCCTTGCCCATGGCGGCGCGCACCTCCGGCGTCATGCCCGGGGCCGGCGCCTCCTCGATCACCTTCTGATGGCGCCGCTGCAGCGAACAGTCGCGTTCGTAGAGATGGACGACATTGCCATGGCTGTCGCCGAAGACCTGGATTTCGACATGGCGGGGCGAGAGCACGTATTTCTCGACCAGCACGCGGGCATCGCCGAAAGCGTTCTGCGCCTCGCGCTGGGCACTGGTCAGCGCGTCGGCGAAGTCCCCGGCGCGCTCGACCTTCTTCATGCCCTTGCCGCCGCCGCCGGCGACTGCCTTGATCAGCACGGGATAGCCGATGCGATCGGCCTCCCCCGCGAGGAAGCCCGGATCCTGCTCGGCGCCGTGATAGCCCGGTACCACCGGTACGCTGGCCTTCTCGACGAGCGCCTTGGCGGCGTCCTTCAGGCCCATCGCCCGAATCGCGGAGGCCGGCGGCCCCACGAAGACGATCCCGGCCGCGGCACAGGCATCCGCGAAATCGGCATTCTCCGAGAGGAAGCCGTAGCCCGGATGGATGCAGGCCGCGCCGGCCGCCTTCGCCACCGCGAGGATCTTGCCGGCATCGAGGTAGCTCTCGCGGGCCGGCGCCGGGCCGATATGGTAGGCCTCGTCGGCCATCTGCACGAAGAGCGCATCGGCATCGGCGTCCGAATGGACGGCGATGGTGCGCAGGCCGAGCCGCCTGGCGGTACGGATGACCCGGCAGGCGATCTCGCCGCGATTGGCGATCAGGATGGAGGGCAGCTTGGCGGCGATCGTCATGGAAGCGTCCTCGGCGACATCCCGGGCTTTTCGCCTTTATAGCCCGCTGGCCGCATCTGTCTGCGCCTTGTTGCGCAAACCCGGTTGGGCCGCTTCCGAAACCGCGCCCCGCCGCAGCGAACGCCGGATCGCCCATGTCGCCTGGAAGCAGAGCCCGGCCACGAAGAGATCAAACAGATATTCCGGCCAGCGCACCGGCGCGACGCGCGCCGCGAGCCCGAGCAAGGCGAAGCCGGTGGTCGAGATCGCATCGTTGCGGCTCGACAGCCATGTGGCTTTGATCACCGGGTTCTCCTCGCGCCGGAAGCGCCAGAGCGCGGCGATGACGAGCAGCGCGATCACGATCGCGCTCGCCGCCGCGAAGCCCAGCGTCCAGAATTCGATCGGCCGGGGCCGCTGGATCTTGTCCCAGAGGTCGTAGAGCGTGTGCAGACCGGCAACCGCGAGTACCACGCCGATCGCCACCGCCGCCATCCGCTCGGCCCGGTCGTCCCGGCCGAAGACCAGCGCGGCGATGCCGTAGAGCACGACGTCGTAGACCCAGTCGACGCCGTCCTTGAAGAGCTGGGCATTGCCGATGGCGAGCGCCCAGACGACGGTCGCCACCGCCTGGATCAGGATGCCGAGCGCGATGCCCCAGATGGTGAGCATATAGGCACGGGCGATAGCAGGGGCCGTTCCGGACCCTGGCGGAACCTCAGCAGCGTTAGCGATCGCCGCCATGCGGACTCCCGTGATTCCCGGGCGCCGCGACGCGCGGCCCCGAGGATCTCATCTTCCATCCAGACGAGATGCCCGGGTCAAGCCCGGGCATGACGGAAGCGGCGCGCCCTCACCCGCGGCCGACGAGCGGCGCCTTGGTCGCCATCACCGTGACGAAGAGGATGTTCGCGTCGAGCGGCAGGCCGGCCATGTGCAGCACGGTGGTGGCGACATGATCGACATCCATCACCGGCTCGACCTTGATCGAGCCGTCCGCCTGCGGCACGCCGGTCGTCATCTTCTGCGCCATGTCCGTCAGCGCATTGCCGATATCGACCTGCCCGACGGCTATGTCGTACTTGCGCCCGTCGAGCGAGGCGGTCTTGGTCAGGCCTGAGATCGCGTGCTTCGTCGCCGTGTAGGCGGCCGAGTTGGGCCGCGGCACCTGCGCCGAGATCGAGCCGTTGTTGATGATGCGGCCGCCGCGCGGCTCCTGGCCCTTCATCGCCTTGAAGGCGGCCTGGGTGCACAGGAACGGGCCCGTCAGGTTGGTGTCGACGACCTTCTGCCAGTCCTCCAGCGACAGGTCCTCCAGCAGCACGCCGCCGGGCGCATTCACGCCGGCATTGTTGAACAGGACGTCGACCCGGCCGAAGGCCGCCCTGGTCTGCGCGAACAGGTTCTCGACGGAGGCCTTGTCGGTGACATCGGTCGAGACGGCGAGAGCGCGGCTCTTGTCGACGCCGGAGAGCGCGATCGTCTCCTCCAGCGCATCCGCCCGCCGGCCAGCCAGCACGGTGCGGTAGCCGTCCTTCAGGAAGGCGATGGCGACCGAGCGCCCGACGCCCGAGCCGGCTCCGGTAATGATCGCGACCTTGTTATGCCCAGACATGCGTTTCCTCGTGTTTCCTGCGGCCTAAATCGTTTGAGATGGCGCTCGACCATAGCGGCGGGAGCCGTCTCGGGGAACTCTGCGGCGGCTCGCGCTCCATGCGCTTGCCGCCCGCCGGCCCTGCCTTATCGTTGTAGTCGGGAGGACGACACGATGACCAGCCTGAACCGCCGCCACCTGCTTGCCGGCGCCGCCGCCGCGCTCGCCGGCCCGGCGCTCGCCCAGCAGCCGGGCCACGAACATCACGGCCCGCAATATGAGCGGCTCACCCAGCCCGGGCGGATCGAGAAGCCGGCACTGGCCGCGACGCAGAACGTCTTCGATTCGCCGGCCCCGAAGGCGGCCTCGCCCGGTCGCTGGAGCGCCAAGGCGCCGCTGCCTCTGCCACGTTCCGAGATGGCCTGGGCCACGGCCTTCGAGGACAGGATGCATGTCGTCGGCGGCTATGGCGAGCAGCGCACCGACCGGGCCTACCATCACGTCTACGACCCGAAGGCCGACAGGTGGAACGACGGCGCGCCGCTGCCCCAGGGCGCCAACCATGTCGGCGTCGCCTTCCTCGGCGGCAAGCTCTACGCCATCGGCGGCTTTCTCGAACAGAACCGCAAGCCGCATCCACGCTGCTTCGTCTACGATCCCGGGAGCGACCGCTGGGCCGAGATCGCGTCTCTTCCCCGCCCTGCCGGCTCGACCGCCGTCGTCGGCCTGGGCGGCGTGCTCCACGTCATCGGCGGCGCCATCGGCGAGACCACCGAGACCAAGCGCTCGATCGACTGGCATCTGGTCTATGACCCGAAGCAAGACCCCTGGAGCGAGCGCACGCCGCTGCCCACCGCCCGCGATCACACCGGCACGCTCGCCATCGGCAACCTGATCCATGTCATCGGCGGGCGGGTCGATTCCTTCCACACCAATTCCAACCTGCACCACTCCTACGATCCGGCTGCGGACAAATGGACGATGCGCATGCCGGCGCCGACCGGGCGCTCCGGCCATGGCGCGGTGCTCTATCGCGGCAAGGTCTTCGTCATGGGCGGGGAAGGCACCAACCGCGTCTTCGGCCAGATGGAGGCCTATGACCCCGCAACCGACGGCTGGGAGCAGTATGCGCCGATGCTGACGCCCCGCCACGGCCTCGGCGCAGCGCTGCTCGGCGACGCCATCCACGTCGCGGGCGGCGGCCCGGTCATGGGCGGCGGCGTGCAGAGCGCCGTGCACGAAGCGTTCACGCTGGCTTGAGAACTGTCGCTCAGTCCCTCTCGGGCACCTTCAGGATCACGGCC
>NZ_JBIWYK010000237.1:0-4874 GCF_044752385.1 Allobosea sp. CER48
TGCCTTCCTACGTCGGTGGCCTAGCTTTGCCCTTCAGGCGAGGCTGCTCCCGCGAAAGGCGACGGACGATGAAGAAGGGTTCCGATCTTCTGGTTGAAGCGCTCGAGAACGAAGGCGTCGACCGCGTCTTCGGCGTTCCCGGCGAGGAAAATCTCGACGTCGTCGAATCCCTGCGCAAATCGAAGATCGAACTGGTGCTGACGCGGCACGAGCAGGCGGCGGCGTTCATGGCCGCGACGCATGGGCGGCTCACGGGCAAGCCCGGCGTCTGCATCGCGACCCTCGGTCCCGGCGCGCTCAATTTCTCGACCGGCGCGGCCTATGCCCATCTCGGCGCCATGCCGATGATCCTGATCACCGGGCAGAAGGCGATCATGACCGCCAAGCAGGCTCGCTTCCAGATCGTCGACGTCGTCGCCTCGATGCGCCCGCTGACCAAAATGACACGCCAGATCGTCAGCCCCGGCAGCATCCCGTCGGTGGTGCGCGATGCCTTCCGCGTCGCGATGGAGGAGCGGCCCGGCCCGGTCCATCTCGAATTGCCGGAGGACGTCGCCGCCGAGGAGATCGAGGACGTCCCGCTGATCCCGGTCCATCCGCTCGACCGGCCGGTCGCCCCTGCGGCGCCGCTCGATCGCGCGGCCGAGATGATCCTCGCCGCGAAGCGCCCGCTGGTGATGATCGGCGCCGCCGGAAACCGGCCGCGCCTGGTCGAGCCCCTCTCGGCTGCGGTGCGCCGCATCGGCCTGCCCTTCTTCAACACCCAGATGGGCAAGGGCGCCGTCACCGGCGGGTCCAACCTCTATCTCGGCACCGCCGCGCTCTCTGAGGGCGACTATGTCCATGAGGCCGTCGCTGCGGCAGACCTGATCATCGCTGTCGGCCACGACACGATCGAGAAGCCGCCCTTCCTGATGCGCAATGCCGGCGGGCCGAAGGTGGTCCATCTCGGCTACCAGTCGGCCAATGTCGAACAGGTCTATCACCCCGACGCCGAGGTGATCGGCGATATCGGCGTCGCGATGACCGGGCTTGCCGACCGGCTGGAAGGCAAATTGACCGAACAGACCCAGATGCTGGAGCGGCGCCAGAAGATCCTGGCTAAGATCAATGCCCGCTCGGAGGAGGACCGCTTCCCGGTGACGCCGCAGCGGCTCGTCCATGACGTGCGCGCGGTCATGCCGGAGGACGGCATGGTCTGCCTCGACAACGGCATGTACAAGATCTGGTTCGCGCGGAACTACCGCACCCATGTCGCCAACACGCTGCTGCTCGACAATGCGCTGGCGACGATGGGCGCCGGCCTCCCCTCCGCGATGATGGCGGCGATGCTGCATCCCGAGCGGCGCGTCATGGCCGTCTGCGGCGATGGCGGCTTCATGATGAACTCGCAGGAGATGGAGACCGCGGTGAGGCTCGGCCTCAACCTCGTCGTTCTCGTCCTCAACGACGGCGCCTACGGCATGATCCGCTGGAAGCAGGCCGTCGACCAGTTCCCCGATTACGGCATGACCTTCGGCAATCCCGATTTCGTCGCCTATGCCAGGGCCTACGGCGCGAAGGGCTCCCGCGTCACCTCGGCCGAGGCTCTGGTGCCGACGCTGGAGGCGGCGTTCAAGGGCGGCGGCGTCCATCTGGTCGACTGTCCGATCGACTATTCCGAGAACACCCGCGTCCTCGTCGAGGAGCTCCGCAACAAGGTGCCGGACGTCGATCTGGCTTAGCCGCCGCCGCCACCGAAGCCCTCACACCGGGGAGCAAGCGCAGCTTGCGCCTCGAAGATGCTCCAGATCTCTCCGAGCCTCCTGAAACATCCTTCGAGACGCCATTTCCAAGGGAATGGCTTCTCAGGAGCGGGCTCGGAAGCGTCGATGCCCAAAGGAGAAAGATCATGCTCAGGGTTGTTCAGGCCTATGACCGCGCCCCGATCACCGAGATCGAGACCGACGACGAAGCGGCTCTCGAGCGCAAGCTCAAGGCCGCGCAGGACGTCTTCAGGGATCGCGACAACTGGTTGAAACCGCATCAGCGCATCGCGATCCTGCGCAAGCTCGCAGGCCTTCTCGAAGCGAAGCGGGACCATTTCGCCATGCAGATCGCGCGCGAGGGCGGCAAGCCGCTGCCGGACGCGATCGTCGAGGCGAACCGGGCGGTCGACGGCGTCTACAATGCCGCCGACGAACTGCGGAATTTCGCCGGGCGCGAGATCCCGATGGGGCTATCGGCCGCGGCTGCCGATCGCTGGGCCTTCACCACCAAGGAGCCGATCGGCATCGTCGCGGCGATCTCGGCCTTCAACCATCCGCTCAACCTGATCGTGCATCAGGTCGCGCCGGCGATCGCGGTCGGCTGCCCTGTCATCGTCAAGCCGGCCGGCACGACGCCACTCTCCTGCATCGACTTCGTCAAGCTGGTCCACGAGGCCGGGCTGCCTGAGGCCTGGTGCCAGACCTTCATTCCCACCGAGACGGCCCTGGCGGAGAAGCTCGCCACGGATCCGCGCATCGCCTTCCTGAGCTTCATCGGCTCGGCCAAGGTCGGCTGGTACCTGCACTCGAAGCTCGCCCATGGCGCCCGCTCGGCGCTGGAGCATGGCGGCGTGGCGCCGGCGATCGTAGACCGGAGCGCCGATCTCGACGGGATCATCGAGCCGATCGTGAAGGGCGGCTACTACCATGCCGGTCAGGTCTGCGTGTCGACGCAGCGGATCTATGTCCATGACGCCATCATCAACGATTT
Organism: Allobosea sp. CER48; assembly: GCF_044752385.1. Classification (NCBI taxonomy): domain Bacteria; kingdom Pseudomonadati; phylum Pseudomonadota; class Alphaproteobacteria; order Hyphomicrobiales; family Alloboseaceae; genus Allobosea; species Allobosea sp. CER48. The sequence continues at coordinate 2,740 of NZ_JBIWYK010000237.1, forward strand.
CACCGAGCGGCTGGTCGCGCGGGTGAAGAAGCTGCGCACCGGCGATCCCACGCTGAAGGACACCGAAGTCGGGCCCCTGATCATCCCGAAGGAAGCCGATCGCATCGCCTCGTGGATCGACGAGGCGGTGAAGGGCGGGGCACGGCTTGCCACGGGCGGCAAGCGCCTGTCGGAGACGACACTGGAGCCGACCGTGCTGATCGACCCCGATCCGGCGGCCCGCATCTCGAGCGAGGAGGTCTTCGGTCCGGTCGTCGCGATCTACCGCTACAGCAAGCTCGACGACGCGATCGCCCGCGCGAACTCGCTGCCCGTCGCCTTCCAGGCCAGCATCTTCGCGCAGGACATCGACGTGGCGATGCGGGCGGCGAACCGGCTCGACGCCTCGGCCGTGATGGTCAACGATCCCACGACCTTCCGCACCGACTGGATGCCCTTCGCCGGTCGGCGCGTCTCGGGCTACGGCACCGGCGGCATCCCCTACACCATGCACGACATGACGCAGGAGAAGATGATCCTGCTGAAGCGACGCTGAACGGAGGCCATTCCGTGATGGTCGGGCTCGTCCCGACCATCCACGCCTGGTCATGCAGCGCGGTGTTCAAGACGTGGATGCTCGCCGCGAGGGCAAGCATCACGGAAATGCGCGATCGAACCATGATTTCGCAAGTATCCGACGCAGACTATATAGTTTACGACAATTCCAAACTGACAGGATTCGATTGACCGCTGCGCGACAGCTGCCTAGGCACTGGCTGTCTGCGCCGCGAATAGCTGTTCGCGACGCGCAACCGGGCCGGGCTCGCCGTGATCGTACCGTTTCTCATCATGCTTCGCGAAGGCATCGAGGCCGCGCTGATCGTCGGCATCGTCGCGAGCTATCTGGTCAGGACCGGGCGGCGCGCATGGCTTCCGGCGCTCTGGGTCGGTGTCGGCCTGGCCTGCGCGGTCAGCCTTGCGGCCGGTGCGGCGCTCGACATCATCCTCGGTGAACTGCCCCAGCGCGGGCAGGAGCTGTTCGAGGCCGTCATCGGCCTCATCGCCGCGGCGATGCTGACCTCGATGGTGTTCTGGATGCGCAAGGCGGCGCGCTCGATCAAGGGCGAGCTGCAGGCCGGGGTCGACGCCGCCCTCGCAGGCGAGCATCAGGGGGTTGCGCTCGTCGGCCTCGCCTTCCTGGCGGTCGTGCGCGAGGGACTCGAATCCGTCTTCTTCCTGCTCGCCATCTTCCAGCAGAGTAGCGGCTGGGCCCCGGCGCTCGGTGCCGGGTTCGGCATCCTCATCGCGGCGGCGGCCGGATACGTCATCTATGCGCTCGGCGTGAAGCTCAACCTGCGGGTCTTCTTCCGCTGGACCGGCATCCTGATCCTGTTCGTCGCCGCCGGGCTCGTCGCGAACGCCGTGCGCTCCCTGCACGAAGCCGGGCTCTGGAACCATCTCCAGCAGAATGTCTACGACCTCGGCACGGTTCTGCCTGCCGACAGCGCGCTCGGAGCGCTCCTCTCCGGCTTCTTCGGCTATCAGGAGCGGGCTACGCTCGGCGAGATCGTCGCCTATGTCGCCTTCCTGATTCCCACGCTCGCGCTGTTCCTCGCCGGGGGCAGACAGGAGCAGGCGGCCGCGCCGCCGACGCCTCGGCCGGCGAGGCGGCGTTCGCCGCCGCTCAGGCTCGCCGGCATCGCGACGCTGCTGCTCGTCTGCGGCGGTATCGGCGCCTTCGTCTATGCCGCCGGCAACCGGCGCGCTGCAGAGCCGGCGAAAGGCGAGATCGCGGTGGCGATCACCGATCGGACATGCGAGCCCGCGACGCTGACGATCCCGGCCGGCAAGGCAAGCTTCGTCGTCACCAACCGCGGCGAACGCGTGCTGGAATGGGAGATCCTCGACGGGGTCATGGTGCTGGAGGAGCGCGAGAACATCGCGCCCGGCCAGTCCCGTCGTCTGACGACGCAGCTCCATCCCGGCGAATACGCGATCACCTGCGGGCTGCTCGGCGCTCCGCGCGGCCGTCTGATCGTGCAGGCCGCCGCGACGCAGCCGCGCCCGGCCCCGACCCTGATGGACATGATCGGCCCGGCCGCCGAGTACCGCGCCGCCCTGAGCGAGCGCACGACCGCGCTTGCAGCCGCAATCGA
>NZ_JBIWYK010000238.1:0-4838 GCF_044752385.1 Allobosea sp. CER48
TCTGGCGCGGGGATTGGGCTCGCTGGCTCGCCTTCGCGCTGCCACAGGCGCGGATCGACGCGGGGCGGGGCCCGGCCTTCTCGCTCTACAGTCTCGCGCTGGATGCCTGCCTGTCAGGCTCCGGCGTCCTGATGGGGCGCTTGAGCCTGGTCTCGGCCCACCTGGCGAGCGGCCGGCTCGTCGCGCCCTTCCAGCAGGCCATGCCGACACCGGACAGGCTGACCCTGACACCGGCCAACGGGCCCGGCGCCCATGCGCGCCGGATGGAGATCATGGAATGGCTCGCGCGCTCGGCGCCGCAGGCCGTTCAGATATAGGCGCCGCAATCGCCTTCGAGGGTCTGGTGCATCGAGCGCGAGGGCTCTGCGCAGCCGGCCTCGCCGACGACCTTGGCCGGCACGCCCGCGACGGTCTTGTTGCGCGGCACGGCCGCCAGCACCACTGACCCGGCCGCCACGCGGCTGCATTGGCCGACCTCGATATTCCCGAGTATCTTGGCGCCGGCGCCGATCAGTACACCCTTGCGGATCTTCGGGTGGCGATCGCCACCCTGCTTGCCGGTGCCCCCGAGCGTGACACCGTGAAGCATCGAGACATCATCCTCGATCACCGCCGTCTCGCCGACGACCACGCCCGTCGCATGGTCAAGGAAGACGCCCTTGCCGATCTTCGCGCCCGGATTGATGTCGGTCTGGAAGACCTCCGAAGACCGCGCCTGGAGATAGAGCGCAAAATCACGCCGGTCGCGTTGCCACAGCCAGTGCGCGAGGCGGTGGCACTGCAACGCATGGAAGCCCTTGAAGAACAGCACCGGCTCGAGCACACGGTAGCAGGCCGGATCGCGGTCCAGCACCGCCATCACGTCAGCGCGAATGCCGGCGCCGATCGTCGCGTCGTCAGCCATCGCTTCGGCGAAGCCCTGCTCGATCAGGTCGGCGGTCACGGCCGGGTGGCCGAGCCGGGCCGCGACGCGATGGGCAACCGAGCATTCGAACGAAGGCTGGTTGAGAACCGACGCGACGATCAGCGTGCCGAGCGCCGGTTCGGCCGCCACGGCCGCTTCAGCCTCGCCACGCAGGCGAGACCAGACGGGGTCGAGCCGGTCGAGGCCGGTTGCGGGATCGCGTGCTTCCAAGACGGAGCGCCCTGACGGCATGGTCGTTCTCCGGAAAAGGGTCGTCGGCAGGATGACAGCCTAGCCGCAAGCGGGCATCGGCGCCAAAAGGCTCAGGCCAACCGAAGTTGAATCGAAAAGCGAGGCAGCAGATTCAGTTTTTCAGGGAACGTCGACAACACATTGGCGTCGCCCGCTTTTTCAGAGTGCCGCTCATCTGCCCCAACGTTCTCACAAACGCGCGAGAAAGTCGAGGACGGCCTGCTTGTGGCTCTTGTCGCCGACAGCGAGGTTATGATCGCGCCCGACGATATCGAACGACTCCGCATCGGGGATGAGCTTCGCCAGTTCTGGCCCGGAGCCGGACACCTCGTCCTTGGTGCCGACGCTGATCAGGGTCGGCATCGAGATCTGCCCGACCTGCTCTGCGGTCAACGTCTGGCGCGAACCGCGGATACAGGCAGCGAGCGCCCGGAGATCGCTCCTGGTCTGCTCGGCAAAGGCGCGGAACATCCGCTGCATCGGATCGGTCAGCACGTCGAGGGACGGCGCCTCCATCGCGTCGGCGATGCCGAGCGGCAGCCCTACCCCCTCGACCAGATGGATGCCGAGCCCGCCGAGCAGCAGCGCGTCGAGCCGGCGCGGATGCGCCAGCGCCAGATGCGCCGAGATGCGCGCGCCCATCGAATAGCCCATCACCGCGGCACGCGGGATATCGAGATGGTCCATCAGCCGGCGGACATCCTCCGCCATGATATCCGAGGAATAGGCGGCGGGATCGTAGAGCTTCTCGCTCTCGCCATGACCGCGATCATCGAGCGCGACGACCCGGTAGCCGGCATGGGTCAGCGTCTTCGTCCACTGCGTGTTGACCCAGTTGGTCATGTGCGAGGAGGCGAAGCCGTGGACCAGCACCACCGTCCGGTGCTGCGGCGTTTCGCCGGTCGGGGCCAGGTCAACGAAAGCGATCTTCACGCCGTCGGAGGAAAAGCTCTGCATGCGGGTCTCGAAGCGAGGCGGAGTGATGGAACGGATTATGGTCTCTTCCCTGCCATGCGGCCTCTGCTTTGGGTAGCCGCTGCGGCGCGGCTTGCTTATGAACTGTGGCCATGAACCAGATCGCCCCCAGCGCGCCGATCGCCGCCGCGGCTTCGGAATCGCCCCGCTTCGCTTTCGTCGATGTCGCGCGCGGCGGCGCGCTGCTCGCGATGTTCATCTACCACTTCGCCTATGATCTCTCCTTCCTCGGGCTGATCGAAACCGACATCGTCGCCGAGCCCGGATGGCGGATCTTCGCCCGCTGTATCGCAGGCTCGTTCCTGATCATCGTCGGCTTCAGCCTGGTGCTCGCGACGCGCAAGGGCCTGAATCGACAAGCATATCTCAGGCGCCTCGCCATGGTCGCGGGAGCCGCGGCTCTGGTCTCGCTCGGCACCTGGTTCGCACTGCCCGGCAACTTCATCTACTTCGGCATTCTCCATCAGGTCGCTGTCGCCAGCGTGCTGGCCCTGCCCTTCCTGCGCCTGCCGCTCATCGTGGCTGCGCTTTCGGCGGTCGTCGCCTTCGCTCTGCCGAGCTTCGTCGCCCACCCGCTTCTCGACGCTCCCTGGCTGTCATGGCTTGGCTTCTCGCACGCCCCGATCCGATCGGCGGATTTCGTCCCTGTCTTTCCCTGGTTCGGCTGCGTACTGACCGGCATCGTGCTCGCAAGGCTTCTGCTGCCGCGGCTCAGTGGCACTGCATTGGCCGCCTGGCGTCCGGCCAATCCGCTGGCGCGAATCGCAGCCTGGGGCGGCCGCCACAGCTTGCTGGTCTATCTCGTCCACCAGCCGGTCTTCATCGCCATGTTGACGCTCGTGACACTCGTCGCGCCGCCGCCGTCGCCCGGCGAGCGCGCCTTCCGCTCGGAATGCCAGCGCAGCTGCGGGCCCGACATCCCGGAGCAGCTCTGCCGCGCCGTCTGCGCCTGCACCATCGACCGGCTCAAGCGCGAGCAGCTCTGGCAGAAGGTGCTCGAAGACCGGCTCTCGTCGGAGGAAGGTGGCCGGATGGGTGCCTTTGCCCAGGCCTGCCTGCGCGAGCACTGATGCAAATCGCGCACTGGCGTCCCGCCGGCTGACGGGATAGGTTGCGCCGAAATTCCAGCTTTCCGAAGAGCAACGACCATGGCCGCTACCGGCATCCCGCATTTTCACAACGATCCCGGCGTCGCCGTCGTCCATGTCGGCGCGCATGAGTTCATGTGCATCGGCGCCAAGCCGCCCTTCGACCATCCGCATGTCTTCCTCGACATGGGTTCCGACAACGAGATCATCTGCCCCTATTGCTCGACACTGTTCAAATACGAGCCATCGTTGAAGGGTGCCGAATGCACACCGCCGGAATGCGCCTGGCACGACACCGCCAAGGCGGCCTGAAGCCCGCTTTGCTGAAGCGCGGGTTCTGAGGGGCGCCCGCGCCCTCCCCGGCGTCATCGATCAAGGGCATCGCTTCGTGTCTGCTCCTCATTTCGTCATCGCCGGCGCCGGCATCGGCGGGCTGACCATGGCGCTGTCGCTTGCGCGCCGCGGCATCGCTGTCACCGTCGTCGAGAAGCGCACCGGCTTCGGCGAGACCGGCGCGGGCCTTCAGGTCACCTCCAATTCCGGCCGTGTGCTCGACGCGCTCGACCTCACCCTGCCGCTGAAGCGTGTCAGCGTGTCCTCGCACGGGCTGGTGATCCGGCGCTGGCGCGACGGTTCCCAGGTCCTGGAGATGCCTTCCAGCCCGGAGCGCATGCCCACGCCGTTCCGCATGCTGAAGCGCAGCGATCTGCATACCGTCCTGCTCGACGCCGCCCGTGCCATGCCGAACATCCGCTTGATGGTCGGCCGTGGCGTCCAGGAGGTCAGCCACGGCGAGAATGGCGTCACGATCAGCATCGCCGGGCAGAACGGCAGCGGCGAGACGCTTTCCGCGCTCGGGCTGATCGGCGCCGACGGGCTTTGGTCGCGTGTGCGGGATCTCACCGGCGATGCCTCGCCGCCGGTCTTCACCGGCTACGAAGCCTGGCGCACCGTCGTACCGGCGCGCGCCGCCGACAAGCCGCGGGTGACGCTCCATATGGGACCCGGCCGCCATGCCGTGCATTACCCCGTGGCTGGCGGCAAGGAGATCAACATCGTCGTCGTCCGCCAGGCGAAGGAAGCCCGCGAGGGCTGGTCGCGCGATGGCGAAGGCAGCATCGTGACTGAACACCTCTCCGGGGCCTCGCCTGCATTGCGCGAGCTCACCGGCGCGGCTCAGGTCTGGCAGGTCTGGTCGCTGTTCGATCGCAAGCCCGCCGTCATGGCGAGAGGCCGGATCGCTCTGATGGGTGACGCCGCCCACCCGATCCTGCCCTTCCTTGCGCAAGGCGCCTCGCTCGCCATCGAGGATGCGGCCGTTCTGGCCCGCCTGCTCGCGGAGATGCTCGGCCGCGATGGCGAGGCCGGCGTGCCGGTCGCCTTCGCCGCCTATGCGCGGACGCGCGCCCAGCGTGTCGCCCGCGTTCAGGAGGAGAGCCGGGCCAACGGCCGCAACTATCACATGGGCTGGCCGCTCAGCATCGCCCGCGATTTCGCCCTGAAGCGGCTGGGCCCGGACGGGCTGCGCAACCGCTATGGCTGGCTCTACGACTGGCGCGACATATAGTATCGGGCCGGAGAACAAATTCCGACGCAGCAAGAATCGGCTGCAGTATCAG
>NZ_JBIWYK010000239.1:0-4822 GCF_044752385.1 Allobosea sp. CER48
AAGCGCGGCTGCCTTGCCTGCGCCATCGTGCCCGCGCTTCGTGGAGAGGACATGGATCCCGTCAAGACCGCCATCTGGTGCATCGAGAGCCGCTTCGCCTCCGAGCTCTCGCTCGACGAGATCGCGGAGGTCAGCGGCGTCTCGCGCTTCCATCTGAGCCGCGCCTTCGGCGTGGCGACCGGGCGTTCGGTGATGCGCTACGTGCGCGAGCGCCGGCTTTCGGAGGCAGCACGGCAGCTCGCCGACGGTGCGCCCGACATCCTGACGGTCGCGCTCGACTGGGGCTATGGCTCCCACGAAGCCTTCACCCGCGCTTTCCGCGAGCAGTTCGGCATGACACCGGAAGAGCTGCGCGCGCGGCGCGACCTGTCCTCCCTCGCTCTCGTGGAGCCGCTTTCCATGCACGACATCGCCCCTACCCCGATCGCCGAACCACGCATCGTCACCGGCCAGCCGTTGCTGATCGCCGGCTTCGACGGTCATTTCTCGATGGACAACACCCAGGGCATTCCGCTGCTCTGGCAGAAGATCGCCCCGCATTTCGGGCATATCCCCGGCCAGCGCGGCTATGTCGCCTATGGCGCAAGCTACAACTGCGACGAGTTCGGCGCCTTCGATTATATCGCCGGGGCGGAGGTCTCCTCCTTCGGTGGCCTGCCGGATGAGTTCGCGCGGCTCAGCGTGCCGGAACAGCTCTGCGCCGTGTTCGAGCATCGCGGCCATATCACCGGCATCGCGCAGACCTACAAGGCGATCTGGCAGGACTGGTTCCCGAAATCGGGGCGCGAGCCGGCGATGGGCGTCACGCTGGAGCGCATGGATGAACGCTTCGACGGCGCAACCGGCAACGGCACCGTCGAGATCTGGGTGCCGCTCAGGCGCTGAGCGCGGGCTTCGCGTCCAGCTTCGGCTTCCCGTTCTGCTCGCCGGGCTGGATCAGCCCGGCAGACATGATCAGCTTGGCGCCATCCTCGACCGAGATCGAAAGTTCGACGATCTCCCGCCGCGGCAGGTAGAAGAAGAATCCCGTCGTCGGGTTCGGCGTGCAGGGCAGGAACACGCCGATCTGCTGGTCGCCCGGGTCTTGGCCATCCGGCAGGCGCCCGGCGATCTCGGGCGCCGCCTCCTGCGCGATAAAGACGATCGACCACATGCCCGGCTGTGGGAACTGCACCATCCCGACCTTGCGGAACGATGTGCCCGATTGCGAGAAGATCGTTTCGAAGACCTGCTTCACGCCCTTGTAGAGGCTGCGCACCACCGGCGTTCGGTCAAGGATCGCCTCGCCTGCCCGGATCAGCGAACGGCCGACGAGATTGGCGGTCAGAAAGCCCAGCAGCGTCAGGCCGACCAGCGCGATCACGAGCCCGAAGCCCGGCACCGGATAAGGCAGATAGGAATCGGGCAGGTAGGAATTCGGGATGAGCGGCTTCACCAGGCCGTCGATGAAATTGATGAACCACCAGGTGACCGAGGCGGTTATTGCCAGCGGCGCGGCGATGACGAGACCGGTCAGGAAATAGCGGCGCAGCCGCGCACCCCATGTCGGACGCAGGATTTCCGTCGGCAGCACGAGGCGCGGGTCGGGCGGGCCAGCGGTCATTTCTCTCCCCAAGGCACCGTCACGACCCCCTGCCGCTTGCAGGCGCAGACCCGCGCCGCGATATGACAGGACAAGCGAGGCTCTGGTATCCACCAGCCCCGATATTCACGCAAGCAAGGACGAGGCCGTGAGCGAGGACGATCAGCCGCGAAGCCGCTGGCCGCGACCGCTCCTGTTCGCCGCCGGCTGGGTTTTCACGGCCCTCGGCATCATCGGGCTGATGCTGCCGATCATGCCGGGCACGGTCTTCCTGATCCTGGCAGCCTGGTGCTTCTCGCGATCCTCTCCGCGATTCGAAGCCTGGCTCCTCGGCCACCCTCGCCTCGGCCCGCATGTCGTGCGCTGGAGGGCGACCGGCGCGATCGCCCGGCGGGCAAAATACGTTGCCTGCGGGTCGATGGTGATGAGCTTCGTGCTGCTGACCCAGACGAGCGCGCCGCCGATCGCGCTGGCGACGACGGCCATCTGCCTCGTCGGCGCGGGCATCTACGTGTCGACGCGCCCGGAGGGCTGACATCCGGCGCCTGCGGCTTGCGGCAGGCGCCGGTGCCCCGTCGTCACTCGACGGTGACGGATTTCGCGAGATTGCGCGGCTGGTCCACGTCCTTGCCCATGAAGACCGCAGTCTGGTAGGCGATCATCTGGATCGGCAGGGCATAGACGATCGGTGCGAAGGTCGCATCCATGTCCGGCATGACGATCGTCGCCTCCGGCTCGATGCCGCACTCGGCCGCTCCCTTTGCATCGGTGATCAGGATGATGCGACCGCCGCGCGCGGCCACCTCCTGCATGTTGGAGACGGTCTTCTCATAGAGCGCATCATGAGGCGCCACGACGATGACCGGCATGGCCTCGTCGATCAGCGCGATCGGCCCGTGCTTCAGCTCGCCTGCCGGATAACCTTCCGCGTGGATGTAGCTGATCTCCTTCAGCTTCAATGCACCTTCCAGGGCCAGCGGGAAGCTCGTTCCACGGCCGAGATAGAGCACGTCCTTGGCCTTTGAGAGCTCGCGCGCGAGCTTTTCGATCTCGGGCTCCAGCTCCAGCGCCTTGGCGATCAGGCCCGGCACCGCGATCAGATTCTGCACGTGGGTGCCCTCTTCCTCGGCCGTGAGCGTGCCGCGGGCACGCGCGGCGGCGAGCGCCAGCGATGCGAAGACGGCAAGCTGGCAGACGAACGCCTTGGTCGAGGCGACGCCGATCTCGGGGCCGGCGAGCGTCTGCGCGACCGCATCGCTCTCGCGCGCGATCGTCGAGGTCGGCACGTTGACGACCGAGAGGATGGCCTGCCCGTTCTGGCGGGCGTAGCGCAGCCCGGCCAGCGTGTCGGCGGTTTCCCCGGATTGGGAGACGAAGAGCGCAAGCCCGTTCTCGGGCAGTGGGGCCTCGCGGTAGCGGAATTCGGACGCGACATCGATCTCGACCGGCAGTCGCGCCAGCTTCTCGAACCAGTATTTCGCGATAAGGCCGGCATAGTACGAGGTGCCACAGGCGCTTATCGTCAGGCGCGAGAGGCCTTTCCAATCGATCGTCTCGCCGAAGGGCAGACGCACCTTTCCGGCCGCCATGTCGAGATACTGCGTCAGCGTGTGGCCCACCACCTCCGGCTGCTCGTAGATCTCCTTGGCCATGAAGTGGCGGTGATTGCCCTTCTCGACCAGGAAGGCGCCGGCAGCGACGCGCTGGGCGCGGCGTTCCACCTGCTGGTTGTTCCTGTCGTAGAAGGTCGCGCCGCGGCGATTGAGCACCACCCAGTCGCCTTCCTCGAGATAGGCGATGAGGTTGGTGAAGGGCGCCAGCGCCAGCGCATCCGAGCCGAGATACATCTCGCCGTCGCCGACACCCACTGCCAGCGGCGAACCCTTGCGGGCGCCGATCAACAGGTCTTCCTCGCCCTGGAACAGGAAGGCGAGCGCGAAGGCGCCGCGCAGGAGCGGCAGGCTCGCACCAACCGCATCGGCCGGGGCTTTGCCACGATCGAGCTCGCGGGTGACGAGGTGGGCGACGATCTCGCTGTCGGTCTCCGTCTCGAAGACGTAGCCGTCGGCCTGGAGCTCGGCGCGCAGCTCGCGGAAATTCTCGATGATGCCGTTATGGACGACGGCCAGCCGTGCCGTCGCGTGGGGATGGGCATTGGTCTCGTTGGGCTTGCCATGCGTGGCCCAGCGGGTATGGCCGATCCCGATCAGCCCCTCGAGTGGCTCGGCCGACAGACGGACCTCGAGATTCTTGAGCTTGCCCTCGGCGCGGCGGCGGGTGAGCTTTCCAGCTTCCAGCGTGGCGACGCCGGCCGAGTCATAGCCGCGATACTCCAGCCGGCGCAGGGCGTCGACGACCTGCGTGGCGACCGCTTCCTTGCCCAGAATCCCGACGATGCCGCACATGGGCGAAACCTCTCAAGCCATTGCTATCCGCGAAAGCGCATAACCGCGAAAGAGGCGGATGCCCAATCAATCTACATGACGAACTGTGAACGGCGAACTGCCGGATTCGCCGGGTTCGAGCGCTACTCCGCGGCCTTCTTGGCAGCTTTTCGCGCAGCCGCCTCTTTCCGGAAGGTCGTCGCCCACCCATCCTTTTCGACCTGCCGGCCGCGGCCGATCGCCAGCGCGTTCGGCGCGACGTCGCTGGTGATGACCGATCCGGAGCCGACATAGGCGCCATCGCCGATCGTCACGGGGGCCACCAGCGAAGAATTGGAGCCGACGAAGGCGTTGGCCCCGATCGTCGTCCTGGACTTGACGAAGCCATCATAATTGCATGTGACGGTGCCCGCGCCGATATTGGCCGCCGCCCCGACAGCTGCATCGCCGATATAGGTCAGGTGATTGACCTTGGCGCCGGGGCCGATCTCTGCCGCCTTGACCTCGACGAAATTGCCGACCTTGGCCTTCTCGCCGAGCGAAGTGCCCGGCCGCAGGCGCCCATAGGGGCCAACGCTCGCCCCCTCGCCCACCCGCGCCCCTTCCAGATGCGAGAATGCGTGGATCACGGCTCCGTCGGCGATGCTGACACCCGGCCCGAACACGACGTTGGGTTCGATCACGACGTCGCGGCCAACCACGGTGTCGAAGCTGAAGAAGACCGTCTCCGGCGCGATCAGGGTTGCGCCTTCGAGCATGGCCGCGTGTCGCTTGCGCCGCTGGAACTCCGCTTCGGCGCTTGCAAGCTGCGCCCGATCGTTGATGCCCTGGACTTCGCTCTCGGGAGCCTTCAGCA
>NZ_JBIWYK010000240.1:0-4817 GCF_044752385.1 Allobosea sp. CER48
GACCGGCGGCGGCGAGGCCGCCTGCGGGTCAGACCGGGATGTTGTCGATCAGGCGCGTGCTGCCGATGCGCGCGGCGAGCAGCAGGCGGATCGGCCCGTCGGCGAGCGAGGCGACCGGCGCCAGGGTCTCGGCATGGCGCGCCTCCAGATAGTCGAGCTCGAAGCCGGCGGTGATGATCGCGTTCTGCGCGTCGGCGACTGCCTTGAACAGATCTTCGCGGTTGCGGATGCGGGCGGCCAGGTCCTGCATCACGCGATGGAGCAGGGGGGCCAGCGCCCGGTGCTCGGCCGAGAGGTAGCGGTTGCGCGAGGACATGGCGAGGCCGTCCGCTTCGCGGATCGTCGCCAGCGGGACGACCTCGATGCCGAGGTCGAGATCATCGGCCATGCGGGTGACGACCTTGAGCTGCTGATAGTCCTTTTCGCCGAAGATCGCGTGATCGGCGCGCGATTGGGTGAAGAGCTTGCAGCAGATCGTCGCCACGCCCTCGAAATGCGTCGGGCGGAAGCGGTCCTCGAGGCCGACGGCGGCGGGGCCCAGCAACAGGACGCGGGTGGCGAAGCCCGCCGGATACATCTCCTCCACCGAAGGAAAGAAAACTGCGTCGGCCCCGGCGGCCACCAGCCTGGCGCAGTCGTCGTCGAAGGTGCGCGGATATTTCTTGAAGTCCTCATGCGGCGCGAACTGGGTCGGATTGACGAAGATCGAGACGATGACCCGCTTGGCGTGACGCTGGCCTTCCGTCACCAGGGCGATATGGCCTTCGTGGAGCGCGCCCATAGTCGGCACGAGCGCCACCTTCTCGCCGGCCGCATGCCAGCCGGCAACGGTCTCGCGCATCGCGGCGACCGTCTCGAAAATCGTGATCCCAGCCACTCTCGCTTCCTCCATTTGTCGGACGGGTAGCAAATGCGGCTGCGATGGCCAATATCAGAACCGAAGGGACCGATTCCGTCGGATCAATGGGTTGATGAGCGACAAGAACGATCGCGCTGTCGGCAAGGCCGCCGCGACCACGCCGACAGGACATTCGCAGCCGGGCGAGATCGACCGCTTTCTCGGGGCGGCAAGGCGGCTGGCGCCCCTCGCGACGGGCCAGGCCGGGCGGCTGGTCTTTGCGCTCGATGCCACGATGAGCCGCCAGCCGACCTGGGACCTCGCCTGCTCCCTGCAGGCGCGGATGTTCGAGGTCGCGGGACAGGGCGGCGGCCTCGCCGTCCAGCTGGTCTATTTCCGGGGCATCGGCGAATGCCGAGCCTCGGGCTGGGTCGGCGAGCCCGAGAGGTTGACCGGGCTGATGCGCAGGATCGCCTGCGAGGGTGGCCAGACGCAGATCGCGCGCGTGCTGCGCCATGTCCGCGACGAGGCGCAGGAGGTCCCGATCCGGGCCTTCGTCTTCGTCGGCGACGCGATGGAGGAAGATGCCGATGCCCTGGCGGCGCTGGCGGGCGAGCTCGGGCTGCGCGGTATCCGAGGCTTCGTCTTCCAGGAAGGGTTCGACGCTGCCGCGAGCGCGGCATTCGCGACGATCGCGCGCCTCACCGGCGGGGCCCATGCGCGCTTCGATGTGACCGCGCCGGCCTCGCTGCTCGAGCTGTTGCGGGGGGCGGCGGCCTATGCGGCTGGCGGGCGCGAGGCGATGCTCCGGCTCGCCGGTTCGAGCCCGGCGGTCAAGGGGCTGCTCGCCGCCATGGACGGAGGCCGCAAGTGAGCCTGCTCTACGGCCTCGCCATCCTGATCCTGGTCTGGTGGCTGGCGAAGCTCTTCGCCGGGACGAATCCGAAGGTCCTGGCCCGGTTGATGAAGACGGTCGGCGGCGTTGCCTCGCTCGGCGTGGCCGGGCTGCTGATGGTCCGCGGCCGCATGGACATGGCGATCTTCCTCGGCGGCATCGGGGCCTGGCTGCTCGGCTGGAGCGCGACGGGGCCGGGCGGCATCCGCTTTCCCTGGGCCGATCGCTCCGGGCCGACGCCGGGAGCGACTTCGAAGGTCGGGTCCACGCTGCTGGAGATGGAACTCGACCACGACAGCGGCGCCATGGCCGGGAGCGTCAGGGCCGGCGCCTTCGCGGGGCGAGCGCTCGACAGCCTGAGCATGGCCGAGCTCAGCGCGCTGATGCGCGAATGCCTGGCCCGCGATCCCGATGGCTCGCGGCTGCTAGAGGCATATCTCGACCGCCGGTCGCCCGGCTGGCGTGAAGACGCTCAGCGTGATGGCGACGCGCGGCAGGGTGGAGCGCCGGGCGCGGGCGCGATGACGCAGCAGGAGGCCTACGAGATCCTGGGGCTTCAGCCGGGGGCGAGCGAGGAGGCGGTCCGCGAAGCCCACCGGGCTCTGATGAAGCGCATCCACCCGGATGCCGGGGGCACCAGCGGCCTTGCCGCTCGCGTCAACCAGGCCAAGGACGTCCTTGTGAAGCAGCGATAGCGGGGGGTTCGGGGAGTGGGTCTGCGACATGGCGTAACCTCCTGTCCCTGACCGTTCAGCTGCGGGTGGCGAAGCAGGAGAAGCCTCCGCGCTTCAGCTGGGCGCAGGCGTTCTGCGCATCCTTCGAGTCGTCGAAGCCGGCGAAGCGGGCCCGGAACAGCGTGGAACCGCCCTTCTCGACCTTCTCCGTGAACGGCGAGGCGCTGGCGAGTGAGCCGGCAGCCTTGGCGCGGGCGCGGGCCAGGATCTCCTTCGCCTTGCCCTCGTCGTCGGTGGCGCCGAGCTGGATCACCCACTTGCCGGAGGCGACCACGGCGGCCTGGTGCGACATTGCCGGGGCGGGCTCGGGGGCCTGGACCTTGGCGGGGGCGGCTTCCGCCTTGCGGGCGACGGTCGTGGCCGGGGCCTCGGCCCTGGCGACGGCGACCTTGACGGGTTCGGGCGCGGGTTCGGCCGCCCTGGCGATCGAAGAGGTGACATCGACATTCGCCGGCGGACGCAGAACCTTGGCATCGCTCGGCTGCGCGCCGATCGACCAGCGCATGGCGGACGGCGTCGTGGTCGCGGCGACCGGGCGGACGCCGGAGAGCTGGATCTGCGGTGCGGCGGCGGCGACCGGCCGCGGCGGGGCGATCGGGGTCGTCGTCGACATCGGGGCATAGGCGCGGGCGGCGGCCGGCAGGGGCTGCTGCTCCTCGGCCTGCTGGCGCGGACGCGGGACCGGGATCGGCGCGGGCTCGGCGGCGGCCTGCTGGACGGCCGCGGCGCGCGGACGCTCCTCGGGCTCGGGCGCCTCGGCGACCATCACCGAGGACCGGCCGCTGGTGGCGGCACGCGGCAGGCTGGCCAGTACGAGATCGGTCATGATCTTGTCGCGCGAGGCGCCGGAGCGACCCCCGAGCACGACGGAGACGACATGCCGGCCGTCGGACTTGGCGGAGGTCATCAGGTTGAAACCGGAGGCGCGGGTGTAGCCGGTCTTGATGCCGTCGACGCCCTCGACCTTGCCGAGCAGGCGGTTATGCCCGCGGATCGTGCGGCTGCCGTACTGGAAGGCGCGCATCGAGAAGAGCGGATAGTATTTCGGGAAGCGCTCCTGGATGGCGCGCGCCAGGATGGTGAGGTCGCGCGCGGTCGTCAGGTTCGGCGGCGAGTGCGGCAGGCCGTGCGGATTGTAGAAGCGGGTCGAGCCCATGCCGAGCGAGCGCGCCTTGCGCGTCATCTGCTCGGCGAAGGCGTCTTCCGAACCGGCGATGTTCTCGGCCACGACGACGGAGGAGTCGTTGGCCGAGAGGGTGATCATGCTCTTGATCGCGTCCTCGACCGAGATGGTCGAGCCCGGGCGCAGGCCGAGCTTGGTCGGCGGCTGCGAGGCCGCGTAGGACGAGACCCTGAGCTCGGAATCCATCGAGAAGCGGCCGCGCTCCATCTGCTCGAACAGCATGTAGAGCGTCATGACCTTGGTGAGGGAGGCCGGGATGCGCGCGGCATCCTCGTTGACCGCGTGCAGCGTCCGCCCCGTCCTGGCGTCGACGACCATCGCCGCGTAGGGCGGGGTGTAGCCGCCGCCCGCTGCATGATGCCGGCGCTTGCGCGCCTCGGCCGGTGAGGAGGCTATCGTGGCCGCGACTGCGGCGATGCCGATCAGCCCGACAACGGCGCGCAGACGCGGCCGCTGAAACACAACGCAACCCAGAACCATGGACTCGCCTCGAACTCACTGTCGGTCCGTCCGGCGCTCCATGTTCGTGGCACGCAGGACACAGTGAGGGGAGGTTAGTCGGATGCGGTTACGGAGCCGTTAAAACTTGAACGGTTGCGGTCGGAACGATCTGCGTTTGGTGCAATGCAGCGTTCTCTTGACATTCATGTTGCAATGCACAATATGAAGGCAGTCCCCGGTGGTGATCTCTTCATACGACCTTGGGGCGACAAAACGGGCCTATCTGGCCCATTCACTCTGAGGCGGCACCCAGAGTGCCAGGAGACGACCCATGATCCAGCAGTTCGAGACCATTCAGAAGGCCTCCAAAGACAACGTCGATGCCGCTCTGAAGGCGTTCGGCGTCACCTCCAAGGGCGTGCAGACGATCGCCGTCGAGGCGACCGACTATGCCAAGAAGTCCTTCGAGGCTGGCACCGCCACGCTCGAGAAGCTCGCCGGCGTGAAGACCTTCGACAAGGCTCTCGAGATCCAGGCCGACTATCTCAAGACCTCTTTCGAGGGCGCGGTCGCCCAGCTCACCAAGATGGGCGAGCTTTACACCGCCCTTGCCAAGGACGCCTACAAGCCGTTCGAGGGCATCGTTTCCAAGGTCGTCCCGGCTGCGCCGAAGGCCTGATGCCGGCGGATCGCCGAAGGGCGATCCCGGCTTCCAGAAAGTTCAGT
>NZ_JBIWYK010000241.1:0-4772 GCF_044752385.1 Allobosea sp. CER48
CGACGCGCCCGCCCGGGTGAGTCGGGCGGCCGATGAGGTTGCCGCGGAGCCTTTCGGGCGCTGGAGCGTTCCTGTCCGAAAGGACGGATTTCGCATGCAGCAATTTACACAGGGCCTCACGGCCGGGCCGGGCAACACCCCGGCCGTTCCGAACCCGCCACCCGAGGCGCCGCCGCTGACGCCCGGCAATGTTCCGCCGGCTCCGCCGGTCGAGTCGCCGCCCGATGAGGAGCCGCAGGGCATCCCCACCGAGCCGCCGCCGGAACTGCCCCCGAATGTGCCGCCGGAGGCACCTCCGGCGACGCCGATCGATCTGCCGCCGGGGCGTGATCCGCGCCAGCCGCAGGAGTAGCGCCCGTGTCGCGGCCTCAGACCGCCGGCGCGTTGCCCGAGCCGATATCCCAGTAAAGCCCGGCCATGGCCGTCAGACCCTCGCGGGCGATGAAGGCCGGGAGATGCTCGTCCGGCGCATGCTGCGAGCAGCCCGGATAGGAATGCGGCACCCAGATCGTGCGCAGCCCGAGGATGTCGGCAAAGATGTCGTTGGGCAGGGAGCCGCCGAGATTGGGCAACAACGCCGGCTTCTTGCCGGTGCTCTCGGCGATCGAAGCGAGGGTGAAATCCACCCAGGCGTCTTCCGGATCGAGGCGCGTCGCCCCAAAAATCTCGGAGCGGCTGAGCGAAACCTCGACCATCGGGAAGTCGTGGCGCTGCAGATGCCGCTTTAGGGCCGGGACGACATCGTCCTGATCGATGCCGACGACGAAGCGCAGCTGGCAGCGCGCCCAGGCGTTCGGTGGCACGGCGTTCACAGGGGTCTCCGGTACACCCGACTTCATCGCCAGCACGTCGAAGGAGCACCAGCCGAAAACCTGCTCGGCCGGGGTCAGGCCGGGCTCGCCCCAGTCCGGATCGATGGTCGGCCCGTCCGGGCCACCATCGATCTCGCAGCCGACGAGCGCCTTGCGGACGGCCGGCGGCAGCTCCTTCGGCACCCATTCATGGATGCGGATCTGGCCGGTCGGCGAGGTGATCGAAGCGATGGCATGGGCGAGCTGGATCGCCGGGTCTGAGAGGATGCCGCCCCAGTTGCCGGAATGGTGGCCGCCTTCGCGCGCGTTGATCGTGAGATCGAAGGTGACGCCGCCGCGCGCGCCGAGAAAGACGGTCGGGCGCTCGGCATTGAGGCGCGGCCCATCGGAGGCGACGAGGATGTCGGCCTTGAACAGTTCCCTTTGCTCGGTGCAGAGCTCGCGCAGGCCCGGCGATCCCGATTCCTCGCCCATCTCGATCAGGTATTTGGCGTTGAAGCCGAGCTTGCCCCGAGTCTCCAGCACCGCCCGGAGCGCGCTGATGTTGATCAGATGCTGGCCCTTGTTGTCGACGACGCCGCGGCCGTACCAACGGCCCTCGCGCTCGATCAGCTTCCAGGGCGAGAGGCCTTCGCTCCACTGCGCGTCGAGCCCGCGGATCACGTCGCCATGGCCGTAGCCGAGTATGGTCGGCAGGGCGGGGTCCTCGATGCGCTCGGCATAGAGGAAGGGCCCGCGCGCCTTCGGATGGGTCAGGGTGCTGCAGGTGAAGCCGAGCGATTCAAGCAGGGGCTGCATCTCCTGCTCGAGATATTCGCCGAGGACCGGGGCGCGGTCCGGGTTCTGGCTTTCGGTGGGGATCGCGACGAGGCGGCCGAGGTCGCTCTTCATCCGGCCTGAATCGAAATAGTCCTGAGCATTCGCGATCGCCTGCGCGCGGGTCATGGTCGTGTGGTCTCCCGTATTCATGGCCGGCACAGTGCCGGTGGACGTGAGCCAGCGCCAGTGCCAAGAGAGCCGGGCGCGCCATGCCTTCGGGGCAGGGCAACTGCATCCCCACCCAGCAGGGCTTTCCCTTCCGCATGACCATGATCCCGCATCCGCATCAGCTCGTTGCCCGCGATGCGATCCTGGCGGCGCGGGCCAAAGGCGCGGCCGGCTTCCTGCTCGGGGACCTGACGGGCCTCGGCAAGACGCTGTCGGCCTGGCTCGCGCTGTCGGCGATGCCCGAGGAGGACGTGCTGGTGATCTGCCCGAAGGGCGCGATCCCGCAATGGCGGCGGACCATGGCGCTGTCCGGCCTGCCGGCGAAGCGGGTGACGCTGATGAATTTCGAGAAGACGAAGTCGCTGCTGGCTCCTGTCGCCGACAGCCGGAAGCGCTCGACGCGGGCGAAGAACAACGAGCTTGCCAAGCACGGCCGGCCGAAGCGCATCTGGCCGCTCGTGGTGATCGACGAGGCGCATCGCATCCGCAACCCGAACTCGCAGCAGGGGCTGGTCTGCCGACAGATGGCGGAAGGCGCCGACTTCACGATCTACATGAGCGCCACAGCCGGCCAGTCGCCGCATGAGCTGTCCTATCTCGCGCCGCTGCTGGCGAAGGCGGCGGGCATGCCGACTGCGGATCTCGACGGCTTCCGCGCGCTGATGAAGCGCCTGAAGATCGGCCGCGCGAAGGGCCGCTGGAAGAACTGGAGCTGGGAGCCGAACGAGGCCGACCGCAAGGTGATGGCCGATCTGCTCTATCGCGGCACCGACGCCATCGGCCTGCGCCGCCGCCCGGAGGAGATTGCCGGCTGGCCGGAAGTGCAGCGCGAGCTCGCTCCCGTTGCGCTCGATGCCGCAGCCCGCAAGCTCTACGACGCGACCTGGCGCGAATTCCGGAGGGAACTGGGACTGGCCGGCGGTTCGACGCGGAAGCCGCAAGGCTGGGCGGCCGATCTGCGCTTCCGGCAGAAGGCGAGCCTGCTGCGCATTCCGGGTACTGCCGATTTCTGCGAGGACCTGTTGGGGAATGACGAGCAGGTTGCGATCTCCGTCGCCTTCCTCGAGACCAGCGCGATGCTGGCGGAGACGTTACGAGGGCGCGGCTGGCGTGTGGGAGAGATCAACGGGAATCACTCGGGTGCGCAGAACGAGGAGATGCGTCTCGCCTTCCAGACCGGGCACCTCGATGCGGTGATCTTCACCGTCACAGAGTCGATCTCGCTGCATCGCGGCGAGATGCCAGGCGGCGAACGCGAGCGGGCGCTCGTGATCCACGACATGCGCCATAGCGCCATCCAGCTTCAGCAGATCGAAGGGCGCTGCCACCGCGACGGCCAGCACGCGACGATCTTCTATACCTATGCCGAGGATACCGTGGAGGAGGCGATCGCCGGCACGGTGATCCAACGCATGGCGGCGATGGAAGGTCTGGCCGGCGACGACACACGAATGCTGGAGGCGATCGCGGAGATCGTCGAGGCGCGCTCGGCTGCCTGATCAGGGCGTGCGCACTCAATTGCGGGCGCGCTCGCCGAGCTCCTTGGCGCCCTCGACCGACGAGCCGGTCAGCCGGACGATGCTGTTCCAGGCGTCGCGCGTGTAGGCGCCCTGATGGACGATGGCGTCGTAGCCGACGACCAGCACGATGATGATCAGAAGCACGCGGAACACGGAAACCCCCTGTCTTATCCGACAGGTAACGCCGGGGGAGCCTGCCCGGTTCCACGGCCGCCGTCCTTGCCTCGAGAGCGATAAGGCGCTAGAACAAAAAGAGAACATAAGGAGCGCGCCATGGCTCAACTCACGACGCTGGAGAAGCTCGAGATCCTGAGCGACGCCGCGAAATACGATGCGTCCTGCGCCTCGAGCAGCACGACGAAGCGCGATTCCCGCGACGGAAAGGGTCTCGGCTCGACGACAGGCGCCGGCATCTGCCATTCCTATGCGCCGGACGGTCGCTGCATCTCGCTGTTGAAGATCCTGCTGACCAATTTCTGCAGTTTCGACTGCGCCTTCTGCATCAATCGCTCGTCAAGCAATGTGCGTCGCGCCCGCTTCTCGGTGGAGGAGGTGGTGAAGCTCACGCTCAGCTTCTACCGGCGCAACTATATCGAGGGGCTGTTCCTGTCCTCGGGCATCATCCGCTCGCCCGATTACACGATGGCCGAGATCGTCCGCGTTGCCGAGACCTTGCGCCGGCAGCATCATTTCCGGGGCTATATCCATCTCAAGCTGATCCCCGGCGCCAGCCAGGAGCTGATCGAGCGGGCCGGGCGCTTCGCCGACCGGGTCTCCGTCAATGTCGAACTGCCGAGCGAAGCGGCCTTGGCCCGCTTCGCGCCCGAGAAGGACGCCGTTGCGATCCGCAGCGCGATGGGTGGGCTCAGGCTGAAGATCGATGAAGCCCAGGGGGAGAGGGGCGAGAGCGAAAAGGCTCCCGCTTTCGCTCCTGCCGGGCAGAGCACGCAGATGATCGTCGGCGCCGACGGGGCGAGCGACGGCGCGATCCTGCGTCGCAGCGCGCTTCTCTATGGCAGCTTCGGGCTGAAGCGGGTGTACTATTCGGCTTTCAGCCCCATCCCGGACAGCTCGCATCAGCTGCCAGCGTTGGCGCCGCCATTGATGCGCGAGCACAGGCTCTACCAGGCTGACTGGCTGACGCGCTTCTACGGTTTCGAAACCGAGGAGATCATCGCCCCCGGCGAGATGCTCGATCTCGATATCGACCCCAAGCTCGCATGGGCGCTGCGCCATCGGGAGCGCTTCCCCGTCGACGTCAACCGCGCCGAGCGCGAAGCGCTGCTGCGCGTGCCGGGGCTGGGGACACGCAGCGTCGAGCGCATCCTCGCTTCCCGACGCTTCCGGCAGCTGCGGCTGGAGGATATCGGCAGGCTGACGCGCTCGCTCGCGACGCTGCGCCACTTCATCGCCGCGTCCGACTGGACGCCAGGAGGCAGCCTCGACGATCAGC
>NZ_JBIWYK010000242.1:0-4762 GCF_044752385.1 Allobosea sp. CER48
CGCTAGATGCAGGACTTCGCGTCTCGGTTCCGGGGCGGGGGCCCCGGGAACGCATGAGCCGATGGCAGATCTTCTCAGCATCTTCAATCTGGTCGCGCCCTTCTTCGGGCTGATCCTGCTCGGCTTCGCCATCGGCCGCTACAAGCAGCTGCCCGAGGCGGGACTCGCCTGGCTGCAGTTCTTCCTGATCTATGTCGCGCTGCCGCCGCTGTTCTACCGGCTGATCGCCGACAAGCCGCTGAGCGAGCTCGCCAACTGGAAGTTCATCGCCGGCACGACGACGGCGACCTTCTGCGCCTTCTGCCTGTCCTTCGCGCTCGGGCTGAAGCACAACCGGGGAGACATGCCGCAGGCGGTGATGCAGGGCGTCGCAGGCGCCTATTCCAATATCGGCTACATGGGTCCGCCGCTGATCCTGGCGGCGCTCGGCCCCTCGGCAAGCGCCCCGGTCGTCCTGATCTTCGTCTTCGACAACATCCTGCTCTTCTCGCTCGTGCCCTTCCTGATGGCTCTGGCCGGTGTGGAGAAGAAGAGCGTGCTCGCCACCACCCGCGAGGTGATCTGGCGGGTGCTGACCCACCCATTCAACGTCGCGACGCTGGCCGGTGTCGCCGCGAGCTACTTCCGGCTGGAGCTGCCCGTCGCCGTCGATCGGATGGTGCTGTGGCTCTCGCAGGCGGCAGCGCCCTGCGCGCTCTTCCTGCTTGGGGTCACGGTGGCGCTCAGGCCGATGAAGTCGATGCCCGCGGAGGTGCCGGGGCTGGTCGTGATCAAGCTCCTGCTGCATCCGCTGCTGGTCTGGGTGCTGCTCTCGGCGCTCGGCGGCATTCCGGCGCACTGGATCTACGCGGCGATCATCATGGCGGCGCTGCCGCCGGCGCTGAACATCTTCGTGATCTCGACCCAGTATCGCGTCGGGGTCGAGCGCGCCTCGGCCTGCATTCTCGTCGGCACCATCGTCTCGATGATCACGCTGCCGGGCTTCCTGTGGCTGGTGAAGACGGGCAGGATAGCGGCGGATCTCTTTCACTAGAGCAGTCCCGCGCGCAGTGGCCGCCCGTTCGCGTGCAGAGCAGAAGGCCCGCGCCGGCGGATATGCGGTGAACCAGAGACGCTGAGGATGCCGGATGCTGCCGCTGGACGACCTGCTGGTCCTGGATTTCTCGACGCTGCTGCCAGGGCCTCTGGCCAGCCTCTTTCTCTCCGAGGCCGGGGCGCGCGTGGTCAAGATCGAGCGGCCCGGCGGCGAGGACATGCGCGGATTCCCTCCGCGCTTCGGCGAGACGGCGGCGCCCTTCGCCGTGCTCAACCGTGGCAAGCAAAGCGTCGAGATCGACCTCAAGGCGGCGGATGCGCTGGCCCGGCTCACGCCGCTCATCGCGAAGGCCGACATCCTGATCGAGCAGTTCCGTCCGGGCGTGATGGAGCGGCTCGGATTCGGCTATGGCGCGCTCAATGCGCTCAACCCGCGCCTGATCTACTGCTCTATCAGCGGCTACGGCCAGCATGGCCCGCGCGCCCAGGAGGCCGGGCACGACATCAACTATCAGGCGCTCGGTGGGCTGCTGGGCCAGTCCCTGAAGCGCGGCGAGGCGGCGCCTTTGCCGCCGCCGCTGGTTGCCGACATCGCCGGCGGCACCATGCCGGCCGTCCTCAACATCCTGCTGGCGCTGCGCCGGCGCGAGCGCAGCGGCGAAGGTTGCCATCTCGACATCGCCATGGCCGACGCGATGCCGACCTTCGCCTGGTACGGGCTGGCGCAAGGCCAGGTGACCGGGTCCTTTCCGGAAGGCGGCGAAGGCCTCCTGACCGGGGCGAGCCCGCGCTATGGGCTCTACGCTACGGCCGATGGCTGGTTCCTTGCCGTCGGCGCGCTCGAACCCAAGTTCTGGCAAAGCTTCTGCGAGGGCATCGGCCTCGACGAGCGGCTGCGCGACGACCGCCGCGATCCCGCGGCCACCCGGGCTGCGATCGCGGAGATCATCGCCAGCGAGCCTGCTAGCCATTGGCGCGCACTGATCGAGCCGCTCGATTGCTGCTGCACCGTGGTCCGCACGCTCGAGGAAGCTGTCGCAGATCCGCAGATGAGCGCCCGTGGGCTGCTCGACGGCCAGGCGGAGGAGCCGGGCGGCCGGCGTCTGGTCTCGACGCCGCTGCCGCTGGCGCCGGTGTTCCGGGAGCAGGCCCAGGCGCTGCGCAAGGTCGCGGCCAGCGGCGCCGATACGGAGAAGGTGCTGGGCGCGCCCGGGTGAGGCCGAAGCTCAGGCGCGGGCGCCGCCCGCCAGCCCCTGCCGCATCACGAAGCGCCGCAGCGGGCCGATCCGCGACAGCGCCAGCAAGCCTGCGCCGCGCATCAGGTCGGCCGGCAGCAGATCGGTCAGCAAGGTGCGGTTGAGAGCATCGACGGCGCCCGTCCGCAGCCGGACGTCGGTCCGGCGGGCGCCGTCATAGGCAGCCATTACGGCATCGCTGCCCGGATCGGTCGCGCCTTCCAGTGCATCACGCAGCGCCGCGACGTCACGCAGGCCGAGATTGAGCCCCTGCGCGCCGATCGGCGGGAAGACATGCGCGGCCTCGCCGATCAGTGCCATGCGGTCCGCACCGAAGCGCTCGACCGACAATCCGCCCATCGGCACCTTGCCGCGCGGGCCCTTGACCGTCATCGCCCCGAGCAGCGATTGGACCTGTTTCTCGACCCGCAGCGCGAAGGCGGCATCGTCGAGCGCTGAGATGCTGTCGGCTTGCTCCGGCTCGACCAGCCAGACCAGGGAGGAGCGTCGCCCGGGCAGGGGGACAAGCGTGCAGGGGCCCTGCCGCGTGTGGAACTCGGTCGAGACGTCGCGATGGTCGCGCCGATGCTCGAAGAGCGCGGTCAGCGCCACCTGAGGGTAGCGCCAGTCCCGGCTTTCGATGCCGGCCGCGACGCGGACCTGCGAGTTGCGCCCGTCGGCGCCGACGACGAGACGGGCCCGGACGGCCAGATCATCACCCGCCAGGCGGATGCCGTCGGCCTCGGGCTCGATACCGCGCACGAAGCCCGGGAGCATGCGAAGATCGGGAGCCGCTTTGGCTTTTTCGGCCAGGATCGCGGTGAGGTCGGCATTCTCGATGTTCCAGCCGAACGCCTCCAGCCCGATCTCCGAGGCGCGGAACTCGACGGGCGGCTGGCGGAACAGGCTGCCACTGTCGTCGACGAGGCGCATCACCGAGAGCGGCGCGGCCCTGGCGAGCAGGGCCTCCTCGACGCCGAGCCCGGCCAGCAGGCGCCACGAGCCGTCGAGCAGCGCGACGGTACGCCCGTCGCGGGGCGTCGCGACCGGGCCGAGCAGCGCGACGCTGTGCCCCTTCCGGCCCAGCGCCAATGCCGCTGCAAGGCCGACGGCGCCCGCGCCCACGATGGCGATGTCGACGGGATCGGCGGAATGCATGCTCATGCCCCACCGCTATCCGATGCGCGGCGTCTTGGCCACGGGCCGCAAAGTCGCAAGGTGCGTTCTGCGTCCGGCACGGATGCAGCTTTTCCGCACGATGAACTATGGTCGGCCATCATCCGAGGGAGAAGCCTTTCATGGTCAAAGCCATTCGCGCCCACAAGACCGGCGGTCCGGACGTCCTGCAGTTCGAGGACATCACCCTGCCGCAGCCCGGCCCCGGCGAAATCCTGATCCGGAACCGGGCGATCGGCCTGAACTTCATCGACACCTATTTCCGCTCCGGTCTTTATCCCGCGCCGCAACTGCCCTTCACCCTGGGCAACGAGAGCGCGGGCGACGTCCTGGCCGTCGGCCCGAACGTCACCGAGTTCAAGGCCGGGGATCGCGTGGCCGTGGTCTCGGCGCTCGGCGCCTATGCCGAGGAGCGCATCGTGCCGGCCGCATCCGTGGTCGCGCTGCCGGAAGGGATTTCCTACGAGGCCGCCGCCAGCATGATGCTGAAGGGGCTGACCGCCGAATATCTGCTTCACCGGACCTACAAGGTGAAGCCGGGCGACACGATTCTCGTCCACGCCGCTGCCGGCGCGACCGGTCTCATCCTCTGCCAGTGGGGCAAGGCCCTGGGCGCAACCGTCATCGGCACGGTCGGCTCCAGGGAGAAGGCGGAACTCGCGAAGGCGCATGGCGCCGATCACGTGATCAACTACCGCGAGGAGGATTTCGCGGCGCGCGTGAAGGAGATCACCGGCGGGGCGCTCTGCGACGTGGTCTATGACGGTGTCGGCAAGGACACCTTCATGAAGTCGCTCGACACGCTGAAGCCTTTCGGCCTGATGGCGTCGTTCGGCAACGCCTCCGGCGCCGTCGAGGCCTTCAATCTCGGCGTCCTCTCCGCCAAGGGCTCGCTCTATGTCACGCGGCCGACGCTGAACACGCACACGGCCAGGCGCGAGACCATGATCGCGATGGCGAAGAACCTGTTCGACGCCGTCACCAGCGGCAAGGTCAAGGTGCCGGTTAACGCCACCTTCCCGCTGAAGGACGCAGCCGATGCCCATCGCCTGCTCGAGTCGCGCGGGACCACGGGCTCGACGGTCCTGATTCCCTGAGTTGTTCGCCTCCGACAGGCTCGGGCCTGGCCCGGGTGTGTCCCGAAAGCGATTCTCGGGTCGGCGCTGCGGGCCGCCCGGGAATGACGGTCGGCGACGATGCGATGCGTCCGCAGGCTGCGGGCGCATTTTTCATGATCCGTGTGAACCCGAACGGGCGGCGCCGCGACGAATCGGCATCAGCAGGACGTGCTGACAACCATTCGGGACCGGGACCAT
>NZ_JBIWYK010000243.1:0-4759 GCF_044752385.1 Allobosea sp. CER48
GTGCCGGCCGGCTATCGCGTCGAGGCGGCCGTCGCGATCGGCAAGCCCGGCGACAGGGCACAGCTGCCGGAAGCGCTGCGGGCGCGCGAGACACCGAGTCAGCGCAATCCGATCTCCACCACGGCCTTCGAGGGCGCCTTCCCGGCCTGAGCGGCCGATGCCTCTTGCCGTTGGCCGCGTTTCGCGCGATTCCGCGGCATGCGCTGAAGGAGGCAAGTTCTTGCTGATCACCCGCCGCCATTTTGCCGCCGGCTCGCTTGCCGCCCCCGCCACCCTGAGGGGCGGGCAGGCCGTCGCCGCCGGCCGTCCGGTCACCGTCGCCTCGCTGCTCGGCGAGGACAAGCCGGAGACGAAGATCTGGCGACGCGTCGCCGAGATCCTGGCACGCACTGCGCCGGGCCGCTTCGATCTGCGCATCGTGCCCAACGCGGCACTGGGCGGCGAGAAGGAAGTCGCCGAGGGCCTCCGCCTCGGTTCGATCCAGGCCGCTCTCTCGACGGTCTCGTCGCTGTCGGGCTGGGTGCCGGAAGGCCAGATCCTCGACCTGCCGTTCCTCTTCCGCGATGGCGACCATCTCGGCCGGGTTCTGGCCGGGCCGCTCGGAGCAGAACTCAAGGGGCGCTACGAGGCGCAGGGCTTCGTCGTGCCCGGCTTCATCAACTATGGCGCGCGCCATCTCCTCGCCAAGGAGCCGCTGACGACGCCGGCCTCGGTCAGGGGTAAGCGCATCCGCGTCATCCAGAGTCCGCTCCATACCGCCCTCTGGTCCGGCTTCGGGGCCTATCCGACGCCGATCCCGATCCCGGAGACCTACAACGCGCTGAAGACCGGGGTGGTCGATTGCATGGACCTGACCAAATCCGCCTATGTCGGCTTCCGCCTGCATGAGGTCGTGCCGGTCCTGATCGAGACCGGCCATATCTGGGCCACCGGCGTCGTCATGTTCGCCGCGCCCTTCTGGAGGGGGCTGGCGCCGGCGGACCGCGAGGCGCTCTCCGCAGCCGTGGCCGAGGGCATCGCCTATTTCGACGAGCTTATGCTGGCGGACGAAGCGGCCTCGATGGCGAAGGCCGCTTCCGAAGGCGGCCGGACCGTGCCGGCCGAGGATCGCGCTGGCTGGCAGGACGGCGCCCGCAAGGTCTGGGCGAGCTTCGCGCCCCGGCTCGGTGGCATCGCGAAGATCGAAGCCATCGCGCAGAGCGCCTGATTCCCGGATTGCAGGACGACGACCATGCCGCTCTCCATCGATCACATCGTCATCGCGGTCACCGATCTCGACGCCGCCATGCGGGATTATGCCGCCCTCGGCTTCACTGTCCTGCCCGGCGGCGAGCATCCGCGAGGTTCGCGCAACGCGCTCGTCGTGTTCCAGGACGGCGCCTATCTCGAGATCATCGCCTTCCCGCGGCCGGTGCCGGGTTTCCGCTGGTGGCAGGTGCTGGATCGTGCCGGCCCGGGCCTCGTCGACTATGCCGTGCTGCCGGACGACTTCGAGGCCGATTTCGCCCGCGCCCGTGCTGCCGGCATCGTCATGGACGGGCCGATCGACGGCGGGCGCCTGCAGCCCGACGGCACCCGGATCGCCTGGCGCTCGGCGCGCCCGCCCGAGCCGGACATTCCCTTCCTCGTCGCCGACGTGACGGCCCGCGATCTGCGCGTGCCGGCCGGCGCCGCGCGTCGCCACCCGAACGGCGTCACGGGAGTCGCAGGCGTCACCGTCGCGGTTCAGGACCTCGCCATCTCGACGGCGCGCTATCGTGCCTTGCTCGGGCGAGAGCCGGCGGCGACGGGCGGCGTTCCCGGCCTCGGCTTCGGCCTCGTCCAGTTTCGCATCGAGCGGCAGACCCTCTCGCTGGTCGAGCCGCGCTCTTCGGCCGCAGCCGCGCCGGCAGCCCATCTGGCGACCCGTGGTCAGGGCGCCTACGCCATCTCCTTCTACGGTCCGGACGAGATGGCCCTCGAGACCGGGCTCGGCCATGGCGCGCGCATGGAGATCGTTCGCGAACGCTGAGCCGGCGGCGTCATGTTCCGGTCATGCTTGCAGGCGAGAGTGGCCCGTTACCTTTGAATAGTTCTATTTATGCAGTAATAACAAAGACTTGCATCGAATCTCAACCCTGCCTATCTCTCGCGTCGATCAGTGAATCAACCGACGGAGAAACCGGGATGGCTGGGGTCACCGAGGTCGATGTAGCGGCCGCGATCGGCCGGATCGACGAAATCATCATCCGCGAAATCGTCCGCACGGGCGCGAGCCGGCCGGAACTGCGCCGCGCGCTCGCGCTGGCCAAGGGGCCGGGCGATCTCGAAGCCGACTCGGCCCTGCCGCCGCGCATGCAGCGGCTCGTGGAGCTGCTGGCCGTCACCCTGCCGGAACAGGGCCCGAAGCCTGTGCAGGGGCCACAGCGCCGCCTCCATGCCGCCATGAAGGGTGTCGATCGTGCAGCCTGATCAGGGGAGAGCCGAAACGTTGGAGACCGCCCGCGCCGATATCCGGCAGGCGGTGCTGACGGCTTTTTGCACGGCGCTCCACGATACTCGGCTGCCGCCTCTCACACTGCTCGAGCTGGCGGCACAGGCGGTCGGTTCTGTCTACAGAGAGGTGGCGGATGCTCATTCCGGTGATCAGCCATGCCCTTGCGGCTGGCGGCCGCGCCTCGCGGCGGATCTGGAGGCGCTTCAGGCGGCGCTGGCGCTGAGCGCGGCGCCCGTGCCGCAGCCCGATCTCGCCCGCATGGCCGTGGTCGGCCGGGCCTGACCTCGCATTCCGCCGACAGGCCGTGCTAAGCCGCTGCCGAACCTTTGGGGCGGCATGCGCAACATCCTCATCATCGGCATCGGGGCCGGTAATCCCGACCATATGACGATCGAGGCGATCGCGGCGCTGAACCGCGCCGACGTCATGTTCATTCCCGACAAGGGCGAGGAGAAGGTGGCGCTGCGCGCGCTCCGCGAGGCCATCTGCGCGCGCTTCATCCGCGAGCCCGGCTATCGCACCGTCCCCGTCGAAATCCCACGCCGCGCCGAGGCCGGCAACGACTATCACGGCGTCGTCGACGACTGGCACGAGCGCATTGCCGCCCGCTATCGCGCCCTGTTCGAGGCGGAGCTGGCCGAGGGCCAGACCGGCGCGCTTCTGGTCTGGGGCGATCCCGCGCTCTACGACTCGACGCTGCGCGTCATGGAGCGGGTCGCCGTTTCCGGCCTCGGCCTCGACTGGCAGGTCTATCCCGGCATCAGCAGCGTGCAGGTGCTGGCTGCGCGCCACCGCATCGCGCTCAATACGATCGGCGCGCCGATCCTGATCACGACCGGGCGCAGGCTCGCGGCCGGTTTCCCGGCCGATCAGGACAGCGTCGTGGTCATGCTCGACGGCGAGCAGGCCTTCGCCAGGCTGGACCCGGCCGAGCTCGACATCTTCTGGGGCGCCTATCTCGGCACGCCGGACGAGATCCTGCTCGCCGGGCCGCTTGCCGCGCTCGCCGCCGAGATCGCCAGCGTCCGGGCCGAGGCCCGCGCCCGACACGGCTGGATCATGGATACCTATCTGCTGCGCCGGCGCTCTGCGGCTTGACGCAGCGCCCCTCATCCGCCATCGCTCGCCGCGATCTTTCGAACCCTGTCGGAGCCGTCTGATGTCCCTCGCCGATCTCGCCGCTACCATCGACGCCGCCTGGGAGAACCGGGCCGATATCGGCATCTCGACCAAGGGCGCGGTGCGCGATGCCGTCGAACAGGCGATCGAGATGCTCGATGCCGGCCAGGCTCGCGTGGCGGAAAAGCAAGGCGCAGACTGGATCGTCCATCAGTGGCTGAAGAAGGCGGTGTTGCTCTCCTTCCGCCTGACCGACAACGTCATCATGGCCAACGGCCCGGGCGAGGGCGTGTTCTGGGACAAGGTGCCGTCGAAGTTCGAGGGCTGGGGCGAGAACCGCTTCCGCGCCGCCGGCTTCCGCGTCGTGCCCCCGGCCGCCGCGCGCAAGGGGTCCTTCATCGCCTCGGGCGTCGTGCTGATGCCGTCCTTCGTCAATATCGGCGCCTATGTCGACAGCGGCACCATGGTCGACACCTGGGCGACGGTCGGCTCCTGCGCCCAGATCGGCAAGAACGTGCACCTTTCGGGCGGCGTCGGCATCGGCGGCGTGCTCGAGCCGCTGCAGGCCAACCCGACCATCATCGAGGACAACTGCTTCATCGGCGCGCGTTCGGAGGTCGTCGAGGGCGTGATCGTCGGCGAGGGCTCGGTGCTCTCGATGGGCGTCTTCATCTCGGCCTCGACCAAGATCGTCGATCGCGCCACCGGCCAGGTCCATGTCGGCAAGGTGCCGCCCTATTCGGTGGTCGTGCCGGGCTCGCTGCCCGGAAAGCCCTTCCCGGACGGCACGCCGGGCCCGGCCCTCTCATGCGCCGTCATCGTCAAGACGGTCGATGCGCAGACGCGCTCCAAGACCGGCATCAACGAATTGCTGCGCGACTGAGGCTTCGCTCGCAGGCGCTATGCCCGGGGCTGACCCGAGCATATCGAAACGCGGCCTTCGCTCGTTACCGGTTTCCCGGGACGAAGCTCGGCTTCGCCCCGGCATGACGCCGTCCGGATGCCTCAACCCACCGGCGAAGGCGCGCCGCTGCCCTGGGGAGCCGGCGGTGCGTCGGGTGCCGGCGTGGGCGAGGCGCCATGTACGTCGGCCAGCGCGTCGCGCAGCTTCTGCTCTTGCGAGCGGTCGAGGGAGGTCTTCAGCACGGTGCCGCCGGTGCCGCG
>NZ_JBIWYK010000244.1:0-4756 GCF_044752385.1 Allobosea sp. CER48
GATCTCTAATCTGGTGACGGCGCGTTTTGTGAACGCTCTCACGCGAAAGGACGAGAGATGACGACCGAGACCGCAGGGGCGAGCGGACCGGAAACCGCGCCTGAAAGGCCGTCGAGGCGAGCCGAATTCCTGGCTTTCCTGACCTTGGCAGTCTTGATCTGGCCGATCGTCGCGGTCGGCGTCGTCGGGGGCTACGGCTTCCTGATATGGATGTCCCAGATCATTCTCGGCCCGCCCGGGCCTCCGCATTGAGGAGGCTCCCATGGATCGTGACAAATTCGATCTCGGGCGCCGCAATTTCCTGACTGGCCGCCGGCCCTCATTGCCGGACCGGGATCGCCCGCCATGGTCGCGGGCGGCGTCTCTCGCTGCCGCCTGCACCGGCTGCGGCGCCTGCGCGCCGGCCTGCCCCCGGCACATCATCGCCCTCGACGAGACCGGCCGGCCCGCTCTCGATTTCAACGTGGGCGAATGCAGCTTCTGCGGCGCCTGCGCCGACGCCTGCCCCGAACCGGTGTTCGACCGCGCCATCGCCGCCTTCGACCATGTGGCCGCGATCGGCCCGGCCTGCTTCGCCAGCCGCGGCATCGTCTGCCAGAGCTGTGGCGATGCCTGCGCGGAATCGGCGATCAGGTTCCGTTCGCGGCTCGGCGGCCCGGCCTTGCCGGAGCTGACGGCGGATCGGTGCAGCGGCTGCGGAGCTTGCATCGCGGCCTGCCCGGCGGGAGCCATCACCGCGCAACCGCTGGAGCTCCCCCATGTCTGAGCCATCGCGTCCGCGCTTCCATCATATCTCCAGCGCGGTCGTCTCGGCCCTGCCAGCGCAGGTCGACGCCGTGCTCGCGCGCATCGGCGAATTGCCGGACACCGAGGTGCATCGCGTCGAGAACGGCAAGATCGTCATCGTGCTGGAGGGCGCCAGCACCGGCGTGATCGGCGACAGGCTCGCCGCGATCAGCCTGCTGGACGGCGTGCTCTCGGCCAACATGGTCTTCGAGCAGATCGAAGACCCCGAAACCCTCGACGACCCCGGAGTAGTCCCATGACCCTGTCCCGTCGCGAGATGCTGAAGGCGCAGGCGGCCGGCGTCGCCGCGCTCGCCGCCAATATGAGCGTTCCGGCCGATGCCCAGCCCGTCGCGGGTGGCGTCGACAGCCTGCAGATCAAGTGGTCGAAGGCGCCATGCCGTTTCTGCGGCACCGGCTGCGGCGTGATGGTCGGCGTCAAGGAAGGGCGCGTCATCGCCACGCATGGCGACATGAAGGCCGACGTCAACCGTGGCCTCAACTGCGTCAAGGGCTACTTCCTCTCCAAGATCATGTACGGCAGCGACCGGCTGACACAGCCGCTGCTGCGCAAGAAGAACGGCGTCTACGCCAAGGACGGCGAGTTCACGCCGGTCTCCTGGGCCGAGGCCTTCGACACCATGGCCGCCAAGGCCAAGGCGACGCTCAAGGCCAAGGGTCCGACCGCGCTCGGCATGTTCGGCTCCGGCCAGTGGACAATCTTCGAGGGCTATGCGGCGACCAAGCTGATGCGGGCCGGGTTCCGCTCCAACAATCTCGACCCGAATGCCCGCCACTGCATGGCCTCGGCGGCCTATGCCTTCATGCGGACCTTCGGCATGGACGAGCCGATGGGCTGCTACGACGATTTCGAGCATGCCGATGCCTTCGTGCTCTGGGGCTCGAACATGGCGGAAATGCACCCGATCCTGTGGACGCGGGTGACGGACCGCCGGCTCGGCCAGCCGCATGTGAAGGTCGCGGTGCTCTCCACCTTCACCCATCGGAGTTCCGACCTCGCCGACATCCCGATCGTGTTCAAGCCGGGCACCGATCTGGCGATCCTGAACTACATCGCCAACCACATCATCTCGACCGGGCGGGTGAACAAGGATTTCGTCGACAAGCACACCACCTTCGTGAAGGGCGCGACCGAGATCGGCTATGGTCTGCGCACGGACGACCCGCGCGAGGTCAAGGCGAAGAAGGCGGCTGATCCGGCGGCGACGTCGCCGATCGACTTCGAGGCCTATGCGGCCTTCGTCAAGGACTACACGCTGGATAAGGTCTCGGCGCTCACCGGCGTCGAGCCCGGCTTCCTGCAGCAGCTCGCCGAGCTCTATGCCGACCCCAAGCGCAAGGTCGTCTCGTTCTGGACGATGGGCTTCAACCAGCATGTGCGCGGCGTCTGGGCCAACCAGCTCGTCTACAACCTGCATCTGCTGACCGGGAAGATCTCCGAGCCCGGCAACAGCCCGTTCTCCCTGACCGGCCAGCCCTCGGCCTGCGGCACGGCGCGCGAGGTCGGCACCTTCGCCCATCGCCTGCCGGCCGACATGACGGTGGTCAATCCCGAGCATCGCAAGCATGCCGAGGAGATCTGGCGCATCCCGAACGGCGTGATCCCTGACAAGCCGGGCTATCACGCCGTCGAGCAGGACCGGATGCTCAAGGACGGCAAGCTGAATTTCTACTGGATCCAGGTCAACAACAACCTCCAGGCAGCGCCGAACAGCAGCAACGAGACCTATCCGGGCTATCGCAACCCCGAGAACTTCGTCGTCGTCTCCGACGCCTATCCGACGGTGACGGCGATGGCCGCCGACCTGATCCTGCCGGCGGCGATGTGGGTCGAGAAGGAGGGCGCCTACGGAAATGCCGAACGGCGCACCCATGTCTGGCACCAGCTCGTCCAGGCGCCCGGCGAGGCGCGCTCCGACCTCTGGCAGCTCATAGAGTTCTCGAAGCGCTTCACGACGGACGAGGTCTGGCCGGCGGAGATCCTCGACGCCAATCCGAACTACAAGGGCAAGACGCTGTTCGACGTGCTCTATCGCAACGGCAACGTCGACAAGTTCGCGCTTTCCGAGGTCAATCCGGATTACGACAACCAGGAATCCAAGGATTTCGGCTTCTACGTCCACAAGGGACTGTTCGAGGAATACGCCACCTTCGGCCGCGGCCACGGTCACGACCTCGGGCCCTATGAACTCTATCATGAGGTTCGCGGGCTGCGCTGGCCGGTGGTCGACGGCAAGGAGACGCTCTGGCGCTACCGCGAGGGGCTCGACCCCTATGTCAAGCCCGGCAAGGGCGTCGAATTCTACGGCAACAAGGACGGCAGGGCCCGCATCATCGCCGTGCCCTACGAGCCGCCGGCGGAATCGCCCGATGCCGAGTACGATCTCTGGCTGGTTACCGGCCGCGTACTGGAGCACTGGCATTCCGGCTCGATGACGATGCGCGTGCCGGAGCTCTACAAGGCGTTTCCGGGTGCGCGCTGCTTCATGCACCCCGAGGACGCCCGCAAGCGGGGGCTCAACCAGGGGGCCGAGATCACCCTGATCTCCCGCCGCGGCGAGATGCGCACCCGCGTCGAGACGCGCGGCCGCAACCGCATGCCGCCCGGCGTGGTGTTCGTACCCTGGTTCGACGCCAGCCAGCTCATCAACAAGACGACGCTCGACGCCACCGATCCCATCTCCAAGCAGACGGATTTCAAGAAATGCGCGGTCAAGATCGTTCCGGTCTCGGGCTGATGCGCTCGTGGACCCTTCTGGGGGCCGCCCTGGCGGCGGGCCTCGTCCTCGCCTTCGGCGCCGCGCGCTCGCAGGAGGGCGCGGCGGTGAAGATCGTGCCGCGCCTCACGGGCACGGCCGATCCGATGGCGCTCGACCGCGTGCCGGCGCTCGGCCGGCCGATCGTCGACGACGTCAAGCGGATGCGGAATTACCCGGAGCAGCCGCCGGTGATCCCGCATTCCATCGACGGCTACCAGCTCACCCTCAACACCAATCGTTGCATGGACTGCCACAAGCGCGAGTTCACCGAGGGGTCGGGTGCGCCGATGATCAGCATCACCCATTTCCAGGACCGCGACGGGCAGGTGCTCTCCGACGTGACGCCGCGGCGCTACTTCTGCACCGCCTGCCATGTCCAGCAGACCGATGTCTCGCCATTGGTCCAGAACAGGTTCCAGGACGCCAAAGACGTCGGGCGGAAGCCGTAGCGGGGCGGGATCATGGCCAGGCTCAAATCCTTCGTCCTCTGGTGCTGGGGCGTCGTGGTGCGCTTCTGGCGCATCATCAGCCGGCCGAGCGCGTATCTGCCGCTCGGCTTCCTGACGCTTGGCGGCTTCGTCTGCGGCGTGATCTTCTGGGGCGGCTTCAACACCGCGCTGGAGGTCACCAACACCGAGAAGTTCTGCACCTCCTGTCACGAGATGCGCGACAACGTCTATCAGGAGCTGCAGTCGACGGTGCATTTCTCCAATCGCTCGGGTGTGCGCGCGACCTGCCCGGACTGCCATGTTCCGCATAACTGGACGGACAAGATCGCCCGCAAGATGCAAGCTTCGAAGGAGGTCTGGGGCAAGATCTTCGGCACGATCTCGACGCGCGAGAAATTCCTCAACCATCGGCTCGAGCTCGCCAAGCACGAATGGTCCCGCCTGAAGGCGAACGACTCGCTGGAATGTCGCAACTGCCATTCCGCCGTCGCGATGGACTTCACCAAGCAGACGCGCCGGGCGGCGGAGATTCATGGCCGTTTCCTGACCACGGGCGAGAAGACCTGCATCGACTGCCACAAGGGCATAGCCCATCTGCTGCCGGACATGACCGGGATCGAGCCTGGCTGGAAGGATGCACCGGAGCTCCAGGGCAAGGGCAGCGCTTCCTGGCACGGTCCGGAGCGGGCGGTGCGATCCTACCTGGCCGAGATCGACATGCGTCGGAGCGAATAAGCCAGGC
>NZ_JBIWYK010000245.1:0-4721 GCF_044752385.1 Allobosea sp. CER48
TGACGACGCTGGACTGAGGCGGTTCTCGTCAGCGCCGCGAGGTATCGACGCTCACGACCACCGACATGCCGGGCGCCAGCTCGCTTGCCAGGGGCTGGCCGGGATCGATGGCGATGCGGACCGGAACCCGCTGGGCGATCTTGATGAAGTTGCCGGTGGCATTGTCTGCCCGGATGACGCTGAACTCGGAGCCGGCCGCGGGCGAGAAGCGCTCGATCTTGCCGGTCAGCGTGGCATGGCGCAGCGCATCGACGGTGAAGCTGACAGGCTGGCCGACGCGCATGCCGGGCAGCTGGGTCTCCTTGAAATTGGCGATGACCCAGGTCTGGGCCGGCACCAGCGCCATCAGCTGCGTACCGGCCGAAACATATTGGCCGAGCCTGGCGGAGACCTCGCCGAGCCGCCCGTCCTGAGGGGCGGTGATGCGGGTGTTCTGCATGTCGATCTCGGCGAGATGGACGGCGGCCATCGCGCCCTCCACCGCGGCTTCAAGCGACTGGCGGTTGACGATGGCGGTCTGGACGTCCTGCCGGGCGACGTCGACGGCGGCATGCGCGGCCGCGAGCGAGGCGCGGGCCTGGTCGAGCGCCTGCTGGCTCTGGTCGGTGCTCGTCTGGCTGACCACGCCGCGCTCGCGCAGCGGCTCGATGCGACCCCAGTTTGCCTCTGCCGTGCGCAGCGCCGCTTCGGCGCTGGCGACATTGGCCTCGCTGGCGCGCAGCCTTGCCTCCGCGGCTGCACGCGATTGCTCGGAATTGGCCAGCGCCGCGCGCTGGGCGGCAAGCGAGGCCCGCGCCTGTTCCTGCTTCTGCGCATAGATGCGGTCGTCGATGCGCAAGAGCAGATCGCCTTGCTTCACGGCCGCGAAATCCTGCACCGGAACCTCGGCGACATATCCGGCGAGTTGCGGAGCGATCACCGTGACCTGACCGCGGACATAGGCGTTCTCCGTGGTCTCGACGGCGCTGACGAAGGGCGGCAGCCGCCATGCGTAGAGGATCACGGCGAACCCGACGAGGCCGATGGCCAGGGCGACATAGGTTGAGGCGGAGCGAAACAGGCGGGTCATGGTCGGTGCGATGGGTTCAGCCGGCGGCGAGGGCGTTGGCGGTGGCGGTGCGGGTTCTGAAGCGCAGGATGGCGAGATGGGTCAGCAGGCCGGCCAAGGCGAGGCCCGCAAGCAGCGAGATCAGGAGGAAGGCGTCGTTGTAGGCCAGTACCGTCGCCTCACGGATCGCCTGCTGGCCGAGCAGTGTCACACCCTCGGCCCGCGCCAGCGTCGTGTCGGTCAGGACATGGCCATAGCTGGCGCCGAGTTGGCTGATGCGCTGGGCGACGAGCGGATCGGACATGGCGAAATGCTCGGCCAGTACATGGTAGTGAAAGCTTGTCCGCAGGGTGATGAAACTGCCGAATATGGCTGAGCCGAGCAGCCCGCCAATGCTCTGCGTGAACAGGAAGATGGTGATGAAGCTGAGGATGTAGAGGGGGCCGCGCGCGATCGCGCTGCCCATGCCCTGTGCCATCGCGGTCGGCAGGTACAGCCCCGAACCATAGGCGACGAGTGCCTGGCTCAGATAGATGTCGTGCGGCCGGGTCAGGCTGGTGGCGCCGCTGTCGAGCCAGGCCCCGAGGGAGACGCAGGCCAGGGCGACGCCGTAGAACCAGTTCTCGCGGCCCGGCCGCAGCAGCAGGGCGCAGGTCAGCCCGCCCGCGAGGATGGCGCAGAGGATCACGCCGTAGAGCGACAGCGTCTGTTCGTTCTGGATGCCGAGCGCCTGGAAGAAATTGTTGGCGCCGACGGTCTGCTCGGCGAGCAGCACGCGCAGCAGCAGCAGCGCGCCGGCGAAGTGCAGCGTCGTCGGGCTCGTGAGCCAACGGATGTCGATCAGCGGGCTGTCGCGATGCAATTCGATGATCGCGGCCAGCATCAGGCAGATGATGGCGGCGGCAAGCAGCCATCCGAGCCAGGGCGCCTCGAACCACCAGTATATGCGCCCGAGCGCAAGCACCACGGCGATGGAACCGAAGCCGACGGCGATGAAGAGATAGCTGACGAGGTCGAGCGGGCCGATCCACTTGACGCGCGGGGGCGACGTCAGCGGCAGCGCGTAGACGAAGCCGAAGGCCAGCAGCGCCAGGCCCATCTCGAACAGGGTCAGGCCGTGGAAGCCGCCTGTATCCAGCAGCCAGGGCGAAATCAGGCGCGTAACGGGGATGCCGAGCGAGGTGTTGGTCAGCGCCAGCGACAGGCCGACGGTGAGCTTCTTCGGCGGGGGCAGCGGCTCGATCATGTAGAAGAAGGCGAGCGAGGACATCGGCGCTGCCGCCATGCCGCTCATGAAGCGGACCACGACCGCCGACTGCAGGTCGCGGACGAAGAGGAAGTTGAGCAGCGTCGCGAAGACGAAACCGGCAAGGCTGATTTCGGCGAAGTTGCGCAGGCCGTACTGCATCCGGATCTTGATCAGTGCGATCGAGAGCGAAACGTTCGGCGCCATGTAGGCCGCGATCAGCCAGTTGGTCTCGGCCACGGTGGCGCCGAGTTCCCCCTGGATCTGGTAGATGTTGGTGTTGACGATGTTCTGGCCGACCTGCTGCGTCATCGCCAGGGTCACCGAAGCGACCATGTAGGCGAGCGCGCGGGCGGGCGGCATCGTCAGCCCGAAAGGCTGCGGCGGCGGCGCGGCCGGAGTCGCCGTGGCTTGCTCGGTTGCGCTCATGGGGCGGCGCTCCGTCCGGCAGCGATGTTGCGCGAGGTGCGGCGGAGCACGTCGAGCGCCGTTTCGAGCTCCTCGGTCGCAATGCCCTGCAGGATGCCGGCGCGCAGTTCCGTCAGGAAATCCAGGATATCCTGGGCCTGGGCACGCGCGGTCTCGGTGAGGAAGACGCGGCGGGCGCGGCGATCGCCTTCGACGGCGCGGCGCTCGATCATGCCGGTGCGCTCGAGCCCGTCGAGCAAGCGCACCAGCGTCGGCTGCTCGATGTCGAGCAGTCCCGCGAGGTCGGACTGGATCGGGCCGTCCTCCCGGGCCAACTCCATCAGCAGCCGGGCGCGCGCGAGCGTCAAGCCCATGCCGCGGGCGCGTTCGTCGACGAGCGCCCTCAGCTTGCGGTTGACGGAAGCGAGTTCGGCAGTGAAGGCGGCCTGAAGTGGGGCGAGGTCCATAGGATGAACATAAGTAGCATGCTAATGATTGGCTTACTTATATCCGCCATGAATGCATATCAAATGATAAATTCGTGGCTTGATATGCGTTTTTGGAATGTCTAGTAGCGGCGCAAAAAAACGCGGCCCCGAGGGACCGCGTTTCGCATTCCGGATATCGAGGCTGCAGCTTACTTGCCGGCGGCCTTCGAACCCTTGGCAGGCTTCGCCTCGATGCGCTCGGCGATGCGGGCCGACTTGCCGCGACGATCGCGCAGGTAATAGAGCTTGGCGCGGCGCACCTTGCCCTTGCGGATGACCTTGATCGAGTCGAGGTTCGGCGAGAACAGCGGGAAGACGCGCTCGACGCCCTCGCCATAGGAAATCTTGCGGACGGTGAAGCTCTGGTTGAGGCCGCCGCCGTTGCGGGCGATCACGACGCCTTCATAGGCCTGGACGCGGCTGCGCTCGCCTTCCTTGACCTTGACGTTGACCTGCACGGTGTCGCCGGGCTGGAACTGCGGGATCTCGCGACCCTCGCTCAGCTTGGCAATCTGCTCCTGATCGAGCTGTTCGATGATGTTCATGGGTCTCTCCATGGCCGTTTAGCGTGTGAACACGCGGGCGTTACGGCTCGCTGTTTTCAGTTGAGAGCGCGGCCTTACAGGAGCATGGCGCATTTGTCGAGCGGCAATGCCGGCAAGGCGCGCGGGCAACGAACCGCTTGTTGGCGGTCCGCGGGGCATGCATAGCCTTGCCTCCATCAGATATCACCCCGTGGGAAGCAGGCCATGACCGACCAAGCCACCAGGACCGCCCTCGTGACGGGGGCCGCGCGCGGCATCGGGCTCGCGACGGCCAGGCGCTTCCTGGCCGAGGGCTGGCAGGTCGGGTTGCTCGACATCGATGGGGAAGGGCTGGCGCGGGCTGCCGCCGAGATCGCGCAGCCCGAGCGGACGCTGGTGTTGACCTGCGACGTTGCCGATCCCGCGCAACTGCAGGCCGCTTTCGCCGGGCTCGCCAAGCGCTTCGGCCGGCTCGACGCACTTGTCAACAACGCCGGCACGGCGGTCTTCAAGCCGCTGCTGGAGACGACTCATGAGGAATGGCAGCGCGTGCTCGCGGTGAACCTCACGGGGCCGTTCCTGGCGACGCAGCTCGCCGCGCCGCTGATGGCGGACAATGGCGGCGGCGCCGTCGTCAACATCACCTCGATCTCGGGTCTGCGCGCCTCGACGCTGCGCGTCGCCTACGGCACCTCGAAGGCGGCACTGGCGCATCTGACGAAGCAGCAGGCGGCGGAGCTTGCGGGGCTCGGCATCCGCGTCAATGCTGTCGCGCCCGGACCGGTCGAGACCGCGATGGCCAAGGCCGTGCACAGCGCCGAGATCCGCGCCGATTATCGCGACGCCATCCCGCTCGCCCGTTACGGGCTGGAGGAGGAACTGGCCGAATCGATTTTCTTCCTCTGTTCCGACCGGGCGAGCTACATCACCGGGCAGGTGCTGGCCGTCGATGGCGGCTTCGACGCCGCCGGCATCGGGCTGGCGACGCTGCGGGGGGAACGGCGGAA
>NZ_JBIWYK010000246.1:0-4696 GCF_044752385.1 Allobosea sp. CER48
GCGTGTCGCGGACTGAAACGGCGCCTGACGCCCGGTGGCGCTTGTCCCCAGGCTGATGTGGGTCTAACGATACCGCCGCTAATTCGCCGCGTTCCCGCGTTCAAACAGCCATGTCGAGCTGATGCCGTGACCCGCCAGACAGCCGAGGACGAGAAGCAGGCGCGCCTATCCGCCGCGCTCCGCGAAAACCTGAAGCGCCGCAAGGCCCAGGCTCGCGCTCGCCGTTCGGAGGAGGCGAAAGCGCAGGAGCCGGCGCCTCCCGCTCAGGCCGAGACTCCCCGGTCCTGACTTTCCTTAACTTCGAGAGCCGCCGGGTTTCCCGGTCCGGCCGAGCAGGACCTGACGATGGACAAGATCCGCATCACCGGCGGCCAGCGCCTCAATGGCGCGATTCCGATTTCCGGCGCCAAGAACGCCGCCTTGCCGCTGATGATCGCGAGCCTGCTGACCGACGAGACCTTGACGCTGACCAATGTGCCGCGTCTCTCGGACGTCACGGCGCTCTCACGCATCCTGTCCAACCATGGCGTCGACCGCACCGTCGCCGGCAAGCGCATCGGCCAGTCGGCCGAAACCGGGCAGAACATCTCGCTGACCGCCCGACAGATCGTCGACACCTGCGCGCCCTATGAGCTGGTCTCGACCATGCGGGCGAGCTTCTGGGTGATCGCGCCGATCCTGGCCCGGATGGGCGAGGCCAAGATCTCGCTGCCGGGCGGCTGCGCCATCGGCACGCGGCCGGTCGATCTGCTGCTGATGGCCCTGGAGAAGCTCGGGGCCGAGATCGCGATCGAGAATGGCTATGCGCT
This sequence comes from Allobosea sp. CER48, assembly GCF_044752385.1. Classification (NCBI taxonomy): domain Bacteria; kingdom Pseudomonadati; phylum Pseudomonadota; class Alphaproteobacteria; order Hyphomicrobiales; family Alloboseaceae; genus Allobosea; species Allobosea sp. CER48. Next base: position 810 of record NZ_JBIWYK010000246.1, read on the forward strand.
GGCGCGTGCCCCCAAGGGGCTGAAGGGCGGCGAGATCGTCTTCCCGAAGGTTACGGTCGGCGGCACGCACACCGCCCTGATGGCCGCTGTCCTCGCTGACGGCACGACCGTGATCGAGAATGCCGCACGCGAGCCCGAGGTCACCGATCTCGCCGCTTGCCTCGTGAAGATGGGGGCCAAGATCGAGGGCGCCGGCACGTCTCGCATCGTGGTGACCGGCGTCTCCCGCCTCGGTGGCGCGCATCACGCGGTGCTGCCGGATCGGATCGAGACCGGCACCTATGCCATGGCGGTCGCGATGACCGGCGGCGATGTGGTTCTGGAAGGCGCGCGCGCCGATCTCCTGCAATCCGCGCTGGACGTGCTGACCAGGGCCGGCGTCGAGGTCGACGAGACCAATGAAGGCATCCGGGTGCGCCGCAATGGCCACGGCATCGAGGCCGTGGATGTCGACACCGATCCGTTCCCCGGCTTCCCGACCGATCTGCAGGCGCAGTTCATGGCGCTGATGACCAAGGCGAAGGGCACCTCGCGCATCCGCGAGACCATCTTCGAGAACCGCTTCATGCACGTGCAGGAGCTCGCCCGGCTTGGCGCGAAGATCCGGCTCGACGGCGACGTCGCCCATGTCGACGGCGTCGAGAAGCTCACCGGCGCGCCGGTGATGGCGACGGACCTGCGCGCCTCGGTCTCGCTGGTCATCGGCGGCCTTGCCGCCGAGGGCGACACCACCATCAACCGTGTCTATCACCTCGATCGTGGTTTCGAGGCGCTGGAAGCGAAGCTCACGCGCTGCGGCGCCGTGGTGGAGCGCATCAGCGGTTGAGTCTGGACGGTTGATTTTCTCGGGGCGGCTCGTCAGAACACCATCATGTCAGATGACGTCGCCGCTCCGCTGAAACTCATCGCGCTCGATCCGGACGACCTCGCGATCGTCTCGGCCCATCTTCAGGATGCCGTGCTGAAGGCGGCCGATCTGCGCTATCTGCCGGCCGAGAAGCGCTTCGCCCTCGCATTGCGTCGTTTCGACTGGGAGGGCGCGCAGCAGGACAAGCGCCGGCGCCGGCGCCGGCTGACGGCGCTGCATTTCGACCGCGTGCTATCCGTGCGCAGCGCCAAGCTCGACAAGAACGATCCGGACAAGGTCCTGAACCTCCTGGCGATCACCTTCGACCAGGGCGAGGACCCGGCCGGCGACGTGACGTTGCATTTCTCGGAAGGGGCGGCGATCCGCCTTTCGGTCGAATGTGTCGAGGCGCAGATGAAGGACCTCGGCCCGGTTTGGGAAGCCGTGGCGACCCCTGGCCATCCAGACGCCTGATCCCAGCCGTTCATTTCTCGCGACGATTGCCAGGAACATTGCGATGCCGATCAGGCTCGACGACAGGGACGCACGTTTCGCCGAGGGCTTCGCCGCGCTCTTGTCCGCCAAGCGCGAGGTGTCCGAAGAGGTTGATCGCGTTGCCGCCGATATCATCGGCGAGGTGCGCGAAAAGGGCGATGCCGCGCTCTTGGCCTATACTAGCCGGTTCGACGCCCTCGAGCTGACCCCGCAGACCCTGCGCGTCAGCGAGGCCGAGATCGACGATGCCGTAGCCGCCTGTTCGCCGGAACTGCTCGCGGCGCTGGAGACGGCACGCGACCGCATCGCCGTCTATCACGAGCGTCAGAAGCCGGAGGATTCCTGGGTCAGGGATGCGGCCGGTGTCGAAGCCGGCTGGCGCTGGAGTGCGGTCGAGGCCGTCGGACTCTATGTCCCCGGCGGCACGGCGAGCTATCCGTCCTCGGTGCTGATGAATGCGATCCCTGCCAAGGTCGCCGGCGTGCCGCGGATCGTCATGGTCGCGCCCACGCCGCGCGGCGAGACCAACCCGCTGGTGCTAGCGGCTGCCAGGCTCGCTGGCGTCGACGAGGTCTACCGCATCGGCGGGGCGCAGGCCGTCGCCGCACTGGCCTATGGCACGCAAGCCATTGCACCGGTCGCGAAGATCGTCGGTCCCGGCAACGCCTATGTCGCGGCCGCCAAGCGCCGCGTTTTCGGGCAGGTCGGCATCGACATGATCGCCGGCCCCTCCGAAGTGCTCGTGATTGCCGACGGTACCGCCAACCCGGACTGGATCGCTGCCGACCTGCTCGCGCAGGCCGAGCATGACGTCTCCGCCCAGTCGATCCTGATGACGGACGACGCCGCGCTCGCCGCCGAGGTCGAGAAGGCCGTCGCCGCCCAGCTCGCGGCGCTGCCTCGGGCCGATATCGCAGGAAGGAGCTGGCAGGAGTTCGGCGCGATCCTTCTGGTCGCCGACCTCGAAGCGGCCGTGCCGCTGGTCGACCGCATCGCGCCGGAGCATCTCGAGATCATGACCGCTGATCCGGACCGTCTAGCCGGCCTGATCCGCAACGCCGGCGCGATTTTCCTCGGAGGCCATACGCCGGAGGCCATCGGCGATTATGTCGGCGGCCCTAACCACGTCCTGCCGACAGCTCGCTCGGCCCGATTCTCCTCCGGCCTGGGCGTCGGCGATTTCATGAAGCGGACTTCGCTGCTGAAATGCGGCCCGGACGGCCTTCGGGCGCTTGCCTCGGCCGCGACGCGGCTCGCCGAAGCGGAGGGGTTGCAGGCGCATGGCCGATCCGTGACGATCAGGCTCAATCTCTGAGCGTCGGGCTCCGCGCCGCGCTGCACCAGGAGGAGCGATGTCCGACGCCTCGACTTCCAATACGCAGTGCCTCGTCGGCGTGACGCTCGATGAGAACTCGCTGGGCCGCGGCTCGCCCGATCAGGAGCACGAGCGCGCCGTCGCCATCTACGATCTGATCGAGCGCAACAGCTTCGTCGTGCCGGAGCATGACGGAGGTCCGTATCTCGCCCATCTCGCCATGGTCGAGCGCCGCCTCGTTTTCGAGATCAAGCAGGCGGACGGCGCGCCCGTCATCACACACCACCTCTCGCTCAGCCCGTTCCGCCGCATCATCAAGGACTACGAGCTGATCTGCGAAAGCTACTACGCAGCGATCCGCACGGCGACGCCGACGCAGATCGAAGCGATCGACATGGGCCGGCGTGGTCTGCACGATGAAGCGGCCGGCATCCTGGCTGAGCGGCTCGCAAACAAGGTCGAGGTCGATTTCGATACGGCGCGACGGCTCTTCACGCTGATCTACGCCCTGCACTGGAAGGGTTGATGCGCTTGGAGCCCAAAGCATTTTCCAGCGAAGCGGACTCCGACTCGCATGAGGAAAATGCGGCGCACGCGCTCCCCCTCCCGCGCAAGGTCCAGAGCGTGCTGTTCATGTGCGCCATGAATGCGGTGCGCTCGCCGATGGCCGAGGCCCTGGCCAAGCATTTCTTCGGCAAGTCGATCTATGTCCAGTCGGCGGGGGCCCGCAAGGGCGAGCCCGATGGCTTCGTACTCGGCGTCCTCGACGAAATCGGCATCGATCTGAAGAAGCACAAGCCGAAATCGATCGAGGAGCTGGAGGAGTGGGAAGGGCTCAACTTCGATCTGATCATCACGCTCTCGCCCGAGGCGCATCACAAGGCCCTGGAGCTCACCCGCACCCATGCCGCCGAGGTCGAGTACTGGCCTACCGTCGACCCCACGGTGTTCCAGGGCTCGCGCGAGCAGAAGCTCGACGCCTATCGCGAGGTGCGGGACGGCCTGATCAAGCGGATCAAGCAGCGCCTGCAGCGCTGAGGCGCCACAGCGCAGTAACCGCCCCCGAGCCGACGGGGGGCGACCGTCGGCAACAGTCGCGTCTGCGCGTCTGCGCGGCTGCCGGCCGTCTGGCGCCAACGAGGCGGCGCCGACCGGCCGCGCGCCGATGCTGAGCTCGATTGAGACCACGGCGAGGCCTGGAAGAATGAGGTGGAGGCCGAGATCGCTGGT
>NZ_JBIWYK010000247.1:0-4677 GCF_044752385.1 Allobosea sp. CER48
CTGGGCGCCGGCCTTGCAGGAGCTGGTGACGATTTCGTCGAATGAGTTGACCGGGAGCGCACGGCTCCGTATGTCAGCGCCTCGGTGAGGGCGGGTAGCTCAGTGGTAGAGCACGTGACTTTTAATCATGTGGTCGTGGGTTCGATCCCCACCCCGCTCACCAGAATGACAGACCTCCGGCATCGCACGTGGCATTAACCGGGCGGAAACCAAGTTTCCCTAGCCTGGCGACATGGTTATCCGCCGCGGCCTTCGTTCGATCTTTGTGACATTGGCGCTCTATCTCGTTTCGGGGGCGGCCGTTGCCTATTTCATGTTCCACGCCCAACATGGCGCGCGCGGCCTCGAGGCGCGCGGTGCCGTTCGTGAATCGCTTCGCGACATGGAGGCCGAGCTCGCGGGGCTTGTCGCGGAACGCAAGACCTGGGAGCATCGTCTCGCGCTGGTGCGCGATGAGGCTGTCGATCGCGATCTCCTCGAGGAGAACGCGCGGGCGGCGCTCGGCCGGACGCACAAGAACGACGTCGTCATCATGGGGCGCTGAGTTCTGACGATACGGTACTTAGTCCCAGACGTATCAATTAACTGAAAACAGGTTACGAATTGAGTTCTCTGATTTTTCAGTGACTTAGATCATGTTGCAATGCGAGATAGCGTGCTCGCCAAGGCTTTTTTGATCCTCTACAAAAGTCGAAAGACCTTGGAGGACCGCCTGATGGCTGTTGCTGCGCGTAAGTCGAAAGCTCCCGCTCAACCCAAAGCCGCCGCAAGGGGGCGAGGAGCCAAGGAGGCGGCGGGAAAAACCTCCGCGGCCCTCAGCAACACCCCGAGTTTCACCAAGGAAGAAGACCTCCACGCCTATCACGAGATGCTGCTGATCCGGCGTTTCGAGGAGAAGGCCGGCCAGATGTACGGCATGGGCCTCATCGGCGGCTTCTGCCATCTCTACATCGGCCAGGAGGCCGTGGTCATCGGCATGCAGATGGCCTCCAAGGATGGCGATCAGGTCATCACCGGCTATCGCGACCACGGCCATATGCTGGCCTGCGGCATGGAATCGCGCGGCGTGATGGCGGAGCTCACCGGCCGGCGCGGCGGCTATTCGCGCGGCAAGGGCGGCTCGATGCACATGTTCAGCCGCGAGAAGAACTTCTATGGCGGCCACGGCATCGTCGGCGCGCAGGTATCGCTCGGGACCGGGCTTGCCTTCGCCGACTGGTATCGTGGCGACAACACGGTCTCGATGACCTATTTCGGCGATGGTGCCGCCAATCAGGGCCAGGTCTACGAGAGCTTCAACATGGCTCAGCTCTGGAAGCTGCCGGTCGTGTTCATCATCGAGAACAATCGCTACGCGATGGGCACGGCGGTGAACCGTGCTTCGGCCCAGACCGATTTCTCCCGTCGCGGCGTCTCCTTCGGCATCCCGGGGGAACAGGTCGACGGCATGGACGTCCGCGCGGTCCGCGAGGCCGGCCTGCGCGCGATCGAGCATGCCCGTTCCGGGAAGGGCCCCTACATCCTCGAGATGCAGACCTATCGCTATCGCGGCCACTCGATGTCCGACCCGGCGAAGTACCGCTCCAAGGACGAAGTGCAGCGCATGCGCGAGGAGCACGACCCGATCGAGCAGGTCCGCGCCCGCCTGATCCGCGACTTCAAGATCGGCGAGGACGAGCTCAAGGCGATCGACGCCAAGGTGCGCGAGGTCGTCAACGACGCGGCCGAGTTTGCCACGCATGATCCCGAGCCCGATGTCTCCGAGCTCTACACCGACATCCTGCTGGAGCCGGCGCAGGGCTGACGCCCGCGCCGCTGCCCGCTCACCGTCTTTCCCCGCGTCTTAGAATCCGGGTGCGTTCATGCCGATCGACATTCTCATGCCTGCCCTTTCTCCTACCATGGAGGAAGGAAAACTGGCCAAGTGGCTGAAAAAAGAGGGCGATCAGGTCAAGTCCGGCGATATCATCGCCGAGATCGAGACCGACAAGGCGACCATGGAGGTCGAGGCGGTCGACGAGGGCATCCTCGCCAAGATCCTCGTCGCCGACGGCACCGAGAATGTCGCGGTCAACACGCCGATCGGCGTGATCGCGGCCGAGGGCGAGGACGTCAGCGCCGCGGCGAGCGGCGGTGGCAAGGCGGCCGCGCAGGAGAAGCCGGCCGAGTCGAAGCCCGAGGAAAAACCGGAGGCCAAGAGCGAAGACGCGCCCGCCGCCAGCAGGCCGGACACCGTGCCCGCCCAGGCGAAGGCCTATGATGCTTCCTCCGAGTTCCCGGCGGGGGCCGAGATCGTCTCGATGACCGTGCGCGAGGCCCTGCGCGACGCCATGGCCGAGGAGATGCGCCGCGACAAGGACGTCTTCGTCATGGGCGAGGAGGTTGCGGAATACCAGGGCGCCTACAAGGTCACGCAGGGCCTGCTGCAGGAATTCGGCCCGAAGCGTGTGATCGATACCCCGATCACGGAGCACGGATTCGCCGGCATCGGCGTCGGTGCGGCGCTTTCCGGCCTGCGCCCGATCGTTGAGTTCATGACCTTCAACTTCGCCATGCAGGCGATCGACCACATCATCAACTCCGCCGCCAAGACGCTCTACATGTCCGGCGGCCAGATGGGCGCGCCGATCGTGTTCCGCGGCCCCAACGGCGCCGCCGCCCGCGTCGGCGCGCAGCACAGCCACGATTACGCCGCCTGGTATTCCAACGTGCCTGGCCTCAAGGTGGTGATGCCCTACAGCGCCTCCGACGCGAAGGGCCTGCTCAAGAGCGCGATCCGCGATCCCAACCCGGTGATCTTCCTCGAGAACGAGATCATGTACGGCAAGTCCTTCGACGTGCCGAAGGGCGACGATTTCCTCGTCCCGATCGGAAAGGCCAAGGTCGTGCGCCCGGGCACGGACGTGACCATCGTCTCCTTCGGCATCGGCATGACCTATGCGCTGGGTGCTGCCGAGGCTCTGGCCAAGGAAGGTATCGAGGCCGAGGTCATCGACCTCCGCACGATCCGCCCGATGGATATCGAGACGGTCGTCGCCTCCGTTCAGAAGACGAACCGCTGCGTCGCCGTCGAGGAGGGCTTCCCGCAGTCGGGCGTCACCGCCGAGATCGGCATGAAGATCATGGAAGCCGCCTTCGACTATCTCGATGCGCCCGTGGCTCGCGTCACCGGCAAGGACGTGCCGATGCCCTACGCCGCGAACCTCGAGAAGCTCGCCTTGCCGAACATCGGTGAGGTCGTCGCGGCGGCCAAGGCCGTCTGCTATCGCTGAGAAGGGGCTGACCGATGCCGACCAACATCCTGATGCCCGCGCTCTCTCCCACGATGGAGAAGGGCAATCTCGCCAAGTGGCTGAAGAAGGAAGGCGACACGATCAAGTCCGGCGACATCATCGCCGAGATCGAGACCGACAAGGCGACCATGGAGGTCGAGGCGGTCGACGAGGGCATCCTCGCCAAGATCGTGGTGCCGGAAGGCACGGCCGACGTCGCTGTCAACGAGGTGATCGGCGTGATCGCCGGGGAGGGCGAAGACGCCAAGAGCGTCTCTGCTCCGGCAGCGAGCGCCGCGCCCGCGAAGGCTGAAGCGCCGAAGGCCGAGACGCCCGCACCAGCCCCGGCCGCGCCGGCTGCGGCTCCTGCCGCCGCCCCGGCCAAGGCCGGCGGCAGCCGCCCCTTTGCCTCGCCGCTGGCACGCCGTATCGCGAAGGATGCCGGCCTAGACCTTGCCGCCATAGTTGGCTCCGGCCCGCATGGCCGTATCGTCGAGAAGGATGTCGAGGCTGCGAAGAAGGGTGGCGGGGCCAAGGCGGCTCCGGCGGCGGCTGCGCCGTCCGCGCCGAAGCCTGCCTCCGCGCCGCTTGCGGCCGGTCCCTCGGACGAGGCGGTCAAGAAGCTGTTCGAGCCGGGCTCCTACGAGGAGATCCCGCATGACGGCATGCGCAAGACGATCGCGCGTCGCCTGACCGAGGCCAAGCAGACGATCCCGCATTTCTACGTCACGCTGGATTGCGAGCTCGACGCGCTGCTCAAGCTGCGCGCGGAGCTCAATGCCGCGGCGCCGGAGAAGGACGGCAAGCCGGCCTACAAGCTCTCGGTCAACGACATGGTGATCAAGGCGCTGGCGCTGGCGCTCAAGGCCGTGCCGGATGCCAACGTCTCCTGGACCGAAGGCGCCATGCTGAAGCACAAGCATGCCGATGTCGGCGTCGCAGTCTCGATCCCCGGCGGCCTTATCACGCCGATCATCCGCGATGCCTGCCACAAGACGCTGTCGCAGATCTCGAACGAGATGAAGGACATGGCGGCCCGCGCCAAGGCCCGCAAGCTGAAGCCCGAGGAGTATCAGGGCGGCACGACGGCGGTTTCCAATCTCGGCATGTTCGGGGTCAAGGATTTCGCGGCCGTGGTGAACCCGCCGCATGCGACGATCCTGGCGGTCGGCGCCGGCGAGCAGCGCGTCATCGTCAAGGGCGGCCAGCCGGCTGTCGCGACCGTGATGTCGGTGACGCTCTCGACCGACCACCGCGCGGTGGACGGGGCGCTTGGGGCCGAGCTGCTCCAGGCCTTCAAGGGCTATATCGAGAAGCCGATGGCGATGCTGGTGTGAGGCGGCGATAGGGACCATCATCCAATGATGCGCCAGCGGCATCTTCGTACCGGGCGGCTGGGCTGCCT
>NZ_JBIWYK010000248.1:0-4654 GCF_044752385.1 Allobosea sp. CER48
ATCCCACGGCGCTTCTGCACGGGCCGCATTCTGCTCAACGACGGCAACTTTCATCGCGTCGACTATTCGGTGCGCGAGAACCTCGGCTTCCTCGGCCTGACCTGGAACGTCAACTGGTGCGTCAGCGGCCTCGACCGGCATCGCGCCTACGCGCCCGACTGCAAGATGGCCCGTCCGTAAGAGACGATCGCTCCATGCTGAAGCGCTTCGCGCTCGCAGCCCTGTCGCTGCTTTGCCTCGGCGCTAGCGCATCCGCGCAAGGCTTCGGTTCGCGCGGCGGCGCGCCCGGCGCTTTCGACTTCTACGTCCTGGCACTGTCGTGGTCGCCCGGGTTCTGCGAGCTCGACGGCGACCGCACCCGCAACCGCGAGCAATGCGCCGAGGGCAGCGGCCTGCGCTTCGTCGTTCACGGCCTCTGGCCGCAGAACGAGCGCGGCTTCCCCAGCGAATGCGGGCCGGCCGGCCGGTCGCCGTCACGGATGGCGATGGAACAGGCCGAGGGCCTTTTCCCGAGCGAGGGGCTTGCCCGTTACCAGTGGCGCAAGCACGGCACCTGCACCGGCTCGAGCCCGAACGACTACTTTCGCGATGTCCGCCGCGCCCATGACAAGGTGACCATCCCGCCCGAGCTCGCCCGGGCCGACCGTGACCGCAGCTGGACGGTCATGGATCTCGAGCGCGCCTTCGTGGCGGCGAATCCGGGATTGCGCACCGACATGATGTCGGTCGCCTGCAGGCGCGGCGTGCTGCAGGAGGTGCGGATCTGCTTCAGCAAGGACCTGCGCGATTTCCGGACCTGCCAGGAGGTTGACCGCTCCGGCTGCCGGGCCCGCGAATTCACCGTCGTCGCGCCGCGCTGAAACCGGACGCTATCCCGGTTTTTGCCGCTTCCGGGCGAAGGCGGCATGATCTACGAACGCTACCATGAACTACCGCCACGGCTTCCACGCCGGAAACTTCGCCGATGTGCTGAAGCACGTCGTCCTCACGCGCATCCTGCTGCATCTCGCAACCAAGCCGGCGCCCTACCGTGTCATCGACACCCATGCCGGCAGCGGACGCTATGACCTGAGCTCGGAGGAAGCGCTCCGGACGCATGAGTGGAAGGACGGCGTGGCGCGGATCGAGCAATCGCCGCTGTCTCCGGCGGCAGAGGAATTGCTCGCACCCTATCGGGCCGCGCTCGCCGGCATCCGCGCGCTCTACGGACCCGGTGCCTATCCCGGCTCGCCCTGGTTCTGCCGGCACGTGATGCGGCCGGATGACCGCCTGATCGCGGCCGAACTGCATCCGCCAACCTATCAGAAGCTCGCCGAGGCGATCGGCCGCGACAGGCGCTGCAAGGCGCTCGATATCGACGGCTGGACCGCGCTCCGGGCCAATGTCCCGCCCAGGGAGCGCCGCGGCCTCGTGCTGATCGATCCGCCCTTCGAGCAGAAGGACGAGTTCACGACGCTCTCGGCTCAGTTCATTGCAGCTCATCGCAAATGGCCGACCGGGATCTACGCGCTCTGGTATCCGATCAAGGATCGTCGCGCCGCGGAAGGTCTCGTCGACGATATCACCGACGCAGGGATTTCCCGGCTCCTGCGCCTCGAAATCGAGGTGGACCGCCCCGAAGCGGCCGGCGGCCTTGGCGCGACGGGCTTGCTGGTCGCCAATCCGCCATGGCGTCTCGCCGCAGAAGCGGAAATCCTCCTTCCGGCCCTGACCGAGCGGCTCGCACAGGGCTCGCGACCGCGCTATCTCTGCGAGGCGATCCGCCCCGACGGCTGATCGCCTGCCCTTCCTGAAGGATTTCGACCATGCTCGTCCTGCGCTCCTCCCCTGCCTCGCCGTTCGGCCGCAAGGTCAAGATGACCGCCCTCCAGTACGGGCTGATGGACCGCATCGAGATCGTCGGCGCCGACACGACAGACCCGTCCGACCCGCTGCGTCAGCAGAATCCTCTCGGCAAGATTCCGACATTGATTCTGGAGGACGGTACGACGCTGTTCGATTCGCGCGTGATCATCGATTATCTCGACCATCTCTCCGGCGGGAAGATCGTCCCGGCCGGCGCGGCGCGCTTCCTGCAACTGCGGTTGCAGGCGTTGGCCGACGGAATCTGCGATGCCGCGCTGCTTCAGGTCTATGAGGGGCGCTTTCGCCCGGAAGAAGGGCGCAATGCCAACTGGCTTGCCCACCAGGACGGCAAGGTCGCGCGCGGCCTGGCCGCGCTGGAGGCCGCGCCGCCGACCTTCGAGGGCCGGCCGCACATCGGTGAGATCGCTCTGGCCTGCGCACTCGGCTATCTCGACCTGCGCTTCGCCGGAAGCTGGCGCGCCTCTCACCCGAATCTCGTCGCCTGGCTCGACGATTTCGCGGCCCGCGTCCCCGCCTTCGAGGAAACACGCTTCAAGGGCTGAGCCCCCAAGCCGATCGGCGGGTAAAGCACCTGGCCGAAGCCAAGCCAGATCATCTCGAATTGCGGCGGCCAAAAGGCCGCCGTTTTTGTTTGCGCCGCCGTTCATCCCAACGGACAACAAAAAACCCGGTGGCAAAAGCCACCGGGTTCGCTCTGTCTCCGGGAGGAGAAATCAGAACTTGTAGCTGAGGCGGGCGCGGACGACCGAGAAGTCGGTGCCAACCTTGGTGCCAGCGTTCAGGATGTTCTTCTCGCCGAGGTCGACGTAGAGGTACTCGACGCCGCCGATCAGGTTGTTGGTGAAGGCGTACTCGACACCGCCACCGACAGTCCAGCCGCCGGTGTGCGTGCGGTCAGACGAGAAGGCCAGAGCCGGGATCGAGGTCTTCACGTTGCCGTAGGCCCAACCACCGGTGACATACGGCAGGAACCGATCGAACGCGACGCCGAGGCGGGCGCGGACGGTGCCGAAGTACTCGGTCTTGACGTTGACGAGGCCGAGGTTGCTGCCGCTGCTGAGATCAGCGCCCTGGAAATCGGCTTCCGCGCCGATCACGAACTGGCCGATCTGGTAGTTGTAGCCGATCTGGCCACCACCGATGAAGCCGTCGAGATCGCCGACATTGGCGAAGCCGTTGGCGTTCACGTTGCCCCAGCCGTAGCCGGCGTTGGCACCGACGTAGAAGCCGGTCCAGGTGAAGACAGGAACGTAAACCGGAGCGGCGATCGGGCCCTTGCGCGACGGCAGGTCGGCGGCCGAGGCGGCGCCAGCGGCGACAATGCCGAGGGCGGCAACGGTCGCAAGCAGATACTTCTTCATGACAAACTCCTTAGTCGTCGCGGGCGCCGGTCGAGCCGGCCGTTGATTTCGATGCACCCTTTATAAGACGGGGCAACGGCTTTGTCTGTTGCATCGGAAGCACATCTGCCTTGCAGACCGCGGCAGAAATGCGGCACGAATGCGATAACTGGACGCAAATAGGTAAAGTCAGGTTAACCACGAGCCGCCCAGCGACCATGGTAAATCGAATACTAACAAGGCCCTAGGCCACTGCGTTGAATGCAGCAGTCCGGGCTACAAACGCGCATGGCCTCGCAAGGTTCCGGCGATTTCGACGGGACGCGCCGCGGCCACCCGTTCCAACCTTGCCGCACCGGACGGGGCATGCTTAAGCCTTGAAATCACAAGGAATGATCGGAACCGTGCCGCCACTCTCGATTTTCATCATCGCGCTGAACGAAGCGGACCGCATCGGGCGCACCATCGAGGCGGCCCGCGCGCTCAGCGACGATATAGTGGTTGTCGACTCGGGTTCGACGGACGGGACGCAGGCGGTCGCCGAGGCGCTCGGCGCCCGCGTGATCTTCAATGCCTGGCCGGGTTATGGGCAGCAGAAGCGCTTCGCCGAGGAGCAATGCAGCCACGACTGGCTGCTCAACCTCGATGCGGACGAAGTTCTTCCGCCGGATCTGGTCGCCGAAATCGCCACGCTCTTCGTTTCCGGCAAACCACCGGCCGACGCCTACAGGATTCGCATCGCCGAGATCTTCCCCGGCGAGAAGGCGCCTCATCGCTTCGCCTATGCCCTCGCCCCGGTTCGGCTCTATCGCAAAAGCTGGGGCCGCTACTCGCCGTCCCCGGTGCATGATCGCGTCGATCTGCGGCCAGGAACCAAGGTCGGGCGCCTCAAGGGAACGATCCACCACTTCTCCGTGCGATCGCTGGGCGAGCAGATGGACAAGCTCAACGCCTATAGCGATGCCCAGGCCGACGATCTCGATGCCCGCGGCGAGACGCTCTCCGCCTTCCGGCTCGTCGCCGAGTTCCCGGCCAATTTCATCAAGGCGTATATCGGGCGCCGCCACGCATTGCGCGGCGTCTACGGCTTCATGACCGCGATGAACTACGCATTCTACCGCTATCTGCGCGCTGCCAAGCACTGGGAGCGCCGCCTGCAGCGGCGCTCTTCGGTCAAGGACGCCGCCCGGGCGGACAACCGGCGCTCCTCCGATGGCTGAGGTCGCGCTTGTCACCGGTGGGGCGCGCCGAATCGGCCGTGCCATCGTCGCGCGGCTGGCGAGGGCGGGCTACGCCGTCGCGATTCATCATGGCGACAGCCGCGTCGACGCCGAGGCCCTGGCCGGGGAGCTGCGCGACACGGGCGCCCGGTGCTGCACGCTCGCAGCCGATCTGGCAGATGCGGAAGCGGCAACAGGCTTGATTCCTGCGGCGGCGGACGCGCTCGG
>NZ_JBIWYK010000249.1:0-4635 GCF_044752385.1 Allobosea sp. CER48
AAAAAGAAAACCCGGCAGGCCAGAGGCCCGCCGGGTCGCGAACAAGGAACCGCGATGCGCCTCAGCCGCGGGGCGCGAAGGCCTTGAGCGTGGTGGCGGCCAGGGCCGACTTCAGGACGGCGCCGAGGACGAACGGCGTCGCGCCGACGGCGATCGCCTTGGACAGGCCGATCAGGGTGGCCAGCCAGGCCACGCCGAGCACCAGGCAAAGCGCGTTGGCGGCCAGCATCGACGCGAAGGCGAAACCGACGCGGCTGCCGTTCCAGCCGCGTTCGGCAAGCCAGCCGGCCAGGGCCGCGGCGAAGGGGAAGGCCAGCAGGTAGCCCGCCGTCGGGCCGGCGAAATAAGCGGCACCGCCAGCAGCTCCGGCGAGGACCGGCAGCCCGACGCAACCCTGCAGCAGCCATGCGATGACGGTGACGGCACCGAGGCGCCAGCCATAGAGCGCGCCGATCAGCGGCACCGCGAAGGTCTGCATCGTCATCGGCACCGGATACATCGGCACCTTGATCTGTGAGGACAACGCCAGCAGCAGGCTGCCGACGATCACGGCCCCGGCCCGCCAGGCGAGCGAACGGCTTTCCAGCCGCAGCGGGCTGAAGGGACGGCTGAGAGCAAGATCGGTCATGGTCTTTCCTTCGTCGCGATCAAAATTATCTATAATCTTGATCTTTGATCTATGATGGAGGCCATATCTCGCCGGAAAAGGCAAGCGCACCTCCCGCCCCGCCTGCTGGAACCATGCGGACAACCGCCGCGGCTCAGCCGACGATGGCGAAGGCGCCTCGCGTCGCGCCGGATGCCGTCCTGACCGGCCGCTCGCCGATCCACTGGGCATGCCGCGCCAGCGTCGCTGTCGCGGTTTCCAGGTCGCCGCTGCGCAGCGCATTGAGGATGGTGCGATGGTCGTGATCGGTGCGGGACTCCCATTCCGAGCGCCAGGCCGAGAACAGGAAGCGCGCGCTCGCGGCATGCAGATCGTCGATGGTGGCGAGCAGGCGCTTCATGCCGCAGGGCGCGACCAATGTGCGGTGGAAGCGACGATTCGCCTCCTCCCAGGCCCGGACATCGGTGGCCGCGTCGCAATCCCGCCGCGCCTGCTCGGCCTGGTCGAGGATGGCGGCGGTGAGATGCGGCGCGGCATGGCGCAGCGCCAGCACCTCGAGCGCGGCGCGCATCGCCGCGACCTCCTTGACCTCGGACAGGTCGAAGGAGGCGACGCGGACGCCGCGGCGCGGCTCGCTGATCGCCAGACCCTGCGCCTCCAGCCGTCGGAAGGCCTCGCGCACGGGAACGTGGCTGGTCGCGAATTCCTCGGCGATGTGGTCCTGCCGCAGGCGCGCCCCCGGCTCGATCGCTCCGGCGATGATCCGCTCGGCCAATGCCCTGGCGATGCGGACCGCGATGGTGTCTTCGGCAGGCTTCGTCATGATTTATAGATAATTCGGCAACGCCGCGAAGTCGATTGTGATCGGCCGGATCATCCCCACATGAAGGCCTCGCCGATCCTGACGTTTTCTGTCAGGACGACGGCAGCAGCCGGGACGGCTGCGTGCTATTCATGCCGGGCAGATCGCCGTGTGGCTGGAAAGGCCCGGCATTTGCCCTATCTGTAGTGCTTCTCCTCGACCGGACGCCCCGATGGCCCGCAAGACCGATACCGCCGCTGCCCAGGCCGCTGCGCTGGAAGACATGTTCGACCGCAACCGCGCGGCCGATCCGAATTCGCGCGCCATCACCGTGCGCGGCGCGCGCGAGCACAATCTCAAGAATGTCGACCTCGCGATCCCGCGCGACAAGCTCGTGGTCTTCACCGGCCTCTCCGGCTCGGGCAAGTCCTCGCTCGCCTTCGACACGATCTATGCCGAGGGCCAGCGCCGCTATGTCGAGTCGCTCTCGGCCTATGCCCGCCAGTTCCTCGAGATGATGCAGAAGCCCGATGTCGACCAGATCGACGGGCTCTCCCCGGCGATCTCGATCGAGCAGAAGACGACCTCGAAGAACCCGCGCTCGACAGTCGGCACCGTCACCGAGATCCACGACTACATGCGCCTGCTCTGGGCGCGCGCCGGCATCCCCTATTCCCCCGCGACCGGCCTGCCGATCGAGAGCCAGACCGTCCAGCAGATGGTCGACCGGCTGACCGAGCTGCCGGAGAAGACGCGCGGCTACCTGCTCGCGCCCGTCGTGCGCGGCCGCAAGGGCGAGTTCCGCAAGGAAATGGCCGAGTGGCTGAAGCGCGGCTTCCAGCGCGTCAAGGTCAATGGCGAATTCTACGAGATCCCGGACGCGCCGGCGCTGGACAAGAAGTTCAAGCACGATATCGACGTGGTCGTGGACCGCATCGTGATCCGGCCCGATCTCGGCGCCCGCCTCGCCGACTCGCTGGAGCAGGCGCTGGAGCTGACCGACGGCATCGCCGTCTTCGAATATGCCGACGAGAAGGAGGAGAATGGCGAGGCCCGCCGCGTCACCTTCTCCTCGAAATTCGCCTGCCCGGTCTCCGGCTTCACCATTCCCGAGATCGAGCCCCGGCTGTTCTCGTTCAACAACCCGTTCGGCGCCTGCCCGGTCTGCGACGGCCTCGGCCACGAGATGCGGATCGACCCGGACATGATCGTCCCCGACCATTCGCTGACGCTGAAGAAGGGCGCGATCGCCCCCTGGGCCAAGTCGACCTCGCCCTATTACGGCCAGACGCTGGAAGCGCTCGCGAAGCATTTCGGCTTCTCGATGACAAAGCCCTGGTCGGAGCTGCCCGAGGCCGCCCGAAAGGCGATCCTGTTCGGCACCGGCACCGAGCCCGTGCGCATGGCCTACAATGACGGCCTGCGCAGCTACGAGGTGAAGAAGCCCTTCGAGGGCGTCATCACCAATATGGAGCGGCGCTGGAAGGAGACGGAGTCGGACTGGGCGCGCGAGGAGATCGGCCGCTTCATGTCCGAGACGCCCTGCGCCGCCTGCGACGGCTACCGCCTCAAGCCCGAGGCGCTGGCGGTGAAGATCGACATGCGCCATATCGGCGAGGTCTCGAAGCTCTCGGTCCGGGACGCGCTGGACTGGGTCACCGCCCTGCCCGCCCGGCTCTCGAAGAAGCAGAACGAGATCGCCCCGCGCATCCTCAAGGAGATCCGCGACCGGCTGACCTTCCTGCTCGATGTCGGGCTCGAATACCTCACCCTCGCCCGCGCCTCCGGCACGCTCTCGGGCGGCGAGAGCCAGCGCATCCGCCTCGCGTCGCAGATCGGCTCGGGGCTCACCGGCGTGCTCTACGTGCTGGACGAGCCCTCGATCGGTCTGCACCAGCGCGACAACGAGCGCCTGCTCGGAACGCTGCGCCGGCTAAGGGATCTCGGTAACACCGTGATCGTGGTCGAGCATGACGAGGACGCGATCCTGACGGCGGATTACGTCGTCGATGTCGGCCCCGGCGCCGGCATCCATGGCGGCGAGATCGTCGCCAGGGGTACGCCGCAGGACATCCTGGACGATCCGAATTCGCTTACCGGCAAATACCTGACCGGCGAGATGTCGGTGCCGGTGCCGGCCAAGCGCCGCAAGCCGCAGAAGGGCCGCAGCCTCAAGATCGTCGGCGCGCGCGGCAACAACCTGCGCAATGTCGATGTCGAGATCCCGCTGGGGATGTTCACCTGCATCACCGGCGTCTCCGGCGGCGGCAAGTCGACGCTGGTGATCGACACGCTCTACAAGGCTGTGGCGCGCAAACTGAACGGCTCGATCGAGCACCCGGCCCCGCATGACCGCATCGAGGGCATGGAGCATCTCGACAAGGTCATCGACATCGACCAGTCGCCGATCGGCCGCACGCCGCGCTCGAACCCGGCGACCTATACCGGCGCCTTCACGCCGATCCGCGAATGGTTTGCCGGCTTGCCGGAGGCGAAGGCGCGCGGCTACCAGGCCGGCCGCTTCTCGTTCAACGTCAAGGGCGGCCGCTGCGAGGCCTGCCAGGGCGACGGCGTCATCAAGATCGAGATGCACTTCCTGCCGGATGTCTACGTCACCTGCGACGTCTGCAAGGGCAAGCGCTACGATCGCGAGACGCTGGAGGTGAAATACCGGGAGAAGTCGATCGCGGATGTGCTCGACATGTCGGTCGAGGAGGCCAAGGACCTGTTCAAGGCCGTGCCCTCGATCCGCGACAAGATGGTGACGCTGGCGCGCGTCGGGCTCGACTATGTCAAGGTCGGCCAGCAGGCGACGACGCTCTCGGGCGGCGAGGCGCAGCGCGTCAAGCTCTCCAAGGAATTGTCGAAGCGCGCCACCGGCCGCACGCTCTACATCTTGGACGAGCCGACGACCGGCCTGCATTTCCACGACGTCGCCAAGCTCATGGAGGTGCTGCACGAGCTGGTCGACCAGGGCAATTCGGTGGTGGTGATCGAGCACAATCTCGAGGTGGTGAAGACCGCCGACTGGGTGATCGACATGGGCCCCGAAGGCGGCGACGGCGGCGGCCAGGTGGTGGCGCAGGGCACGCCGGAGGACATCGTCCGCATCGGCAAAGGCCACACCGCGCGCTTCCTCAAGGAAGTGCTGGAGCGGCGGCCGATCAAGAAGGGCAAGGTGCAGCGGCAGGCGGCGGAGTAAAAAAGGCGCTAGGAACGGAAGCTA